>JAUXJP010000001.1 GCA_030624695.1 Candidatus Dadabacteria bacterium
TGCCCATCTGGGGTAGGGGTGTTGCTGAAGGAACAAGTATAGTGTCTCTCCATTCGGGTACTGGTAGTGCAATACCGATAACATGAGTCAGGAGAAAAGGATTTACATGAATATGAAACGGGTGGTCGGAAAAAGACCTGTCGTAGACAGTCCACTCCTCCATAGTACCGGCGATCATGTTATCAAATAGAGGTTCGTCACGATCAAACAGGCCTTCTTTCTGAAAATCGATTAAAGGCATTTCAATATCATCATTAGGTATCCCCGTATCATCTAAATCCCTCATCATAAGCAGGCTGTTAAACTCGGTGCCTCCCCAATACTCAGGATCGTAAAGGTCAAAGTACCAGCCGCATGAAGGCAGCCGATCCTCTGGACTGGACTGAATTCCGCCTTTACCGCAACCTTCAAATACAACATTTCTCTTTATATCAGGTTCGGTTGTCATAAGTGATGCAACACTAGGTAACCTGTCTGCTGCCGGAAGTGGTTCATCGGGGATGCCCATATCAACTACGGGGCCTTCAACAATGATTGTAGCAAGTGTCACAGGATATGTAACAGCCGGGAAATCAAGCCCGACTCTTGACTCCCTGCTACCGGGGTCCACCCCGGATATAGATACTGATCTCGGGGTCGAAGGATCGAGGGCTTGCAGGAGGTAAGTACCGGGTTCACCGGCCTTTATCAGGACATCCACCCTGTTCCCGGCCCCCATAACAACAGCTTCGCCTTCACCCAGTGTAGTAACTTCACTAAGAGTAAGGCCATCCAGAGCAATAATGTTAAGTTCATGTCCCTCAAGAGCAACAGGAAGCGTTAGACCTGATGCCGCGTTTAACATACGCCATCTCTGGACTTCACCTGGTTTCATTCTTAATGTTGGATTTGTAAAACCATTATTAGTAATAAAAAATTTGCTGTCTTGGTATGTGGACCATAAGCCATCTGTTCCTGCACCCGCAGAACCTGACTGTATAGCAGTAAGGTTAACAAAAGGTACATTGCCGTCCTGGTCGGTGCGAATCGCCTGGAAACCCATTAATACTTCTTTTGCAGCCTTTACCTCGGGTACGAAATCAATTTCGTTTTCGCAGCCTTCGATAATAAGAAAGCCTGACATGCCCCCGAAAAACTGGAAGCTGACTGATCCATGTTTATGTGGATGGTACCAGAATGTACCGCATTCATGGTTTTCGGGAACATTTATCAAAACCTGGTTTTCAGTGCCTGGCTCCATTTTCCTGAAAACATTGTCCGACAAACCATCGGGACTTACTGTAAGACCATGGCTATGGAAATTTGTAGTAAACCTGTCATGCGGGAATGCTCCCATTCTGGCCTGAGGCGGATTTTGAGGAAAATTGTTTATCAAGTTAAGGTCAATTGTATCACCCGGGTTTATTCTTAAAGTAGGGCCGATGAGAGTTCCTTCGTATGTTGGGGTTTTAAGGCTGTGTTTTATTCCGGCAGAGTCTATGATTTCACTATCAGCCAGAAATATTTCAATTGTGGATTTTAAGGTTCCGTTTACTGATTTGCGGGATTCCGGTTGGGGAAAATCTACCTTATCATTATCATTTTCACATCCGGTTATAAATATAAATGCAAATATAGAAAGAATTACGGTAAAATAGCTGTGTTTTATAATATTTTCTAACATTTATGTCCCACCCTCTTTAAGATATTAAAATTTTATCATAACATATTTGAAATTACAGGTTTTTACAGTAAATTAAACAACCCTTATAACTATGAGTTCAATGGTGGGTGTAGCTCAGCCTGGATAGAGCACCTGGTTGTGGCCCAGGAGGTCGCCGGTTCAAGTCCGGTCATCCACCCCATAAAATTTCTAATTAACACAGGACACAATCATGGGATTTAACAGTGGAATAGTAGGATTGCCCAATGTTGGCAAATCAACACTTTTTAATGCACTTACTAATGCAGGTGCAGAAGCTGCGAATTTTCCATTTTGTACCATAGATCCAAACGTGGGGATGGTTGCGGTCCCTGATGAGAGACTGGATAAACTCAGTTCTTTAGTTTCCCCGCAAAAGACAACGCCGGCTGTTATCGAAGTTGTAGACATTGCCGGGCTGGTCAAAGGAGCATCAGAAGGAAAGGGCAGGGGTAATGCATTCCTGTCACATATAAGAGAAGTAGACATGATACTTCATGTGGTAAGGTGTTTTGAGAATGATGATATTATGCATGTTGAGGGTTCCATTGATGCTGTAAGGGACATCAACATAATTCAGGACGAACTTGTTCTAAGGGACCTTGAAGCAATAGAAAAAAAAGAGTCTAAACTCACTACACAGGCACGTAGTGGAGACAAGGAAATTGCCGCGGAATTAGAAGTCATAAAAAACCTGAGAGAATTTATTGAAACCGGAAACAGTGTTAGAAACTTTTTGGTAGAAGACAAAAACGTTAATATTCTAAAAGAACTTTCCCTTTTAACTTCAAAACCTGTTCTATATGTATGTAATGTAAACGAAGATCAAGTGCCGGAGGCTAAAGATAATCCCGAAGTTAAGAAAGTAAGGGATTATGCAGCCAAATTTAACGACAATGTAATAGTGGTATGTGCAAAAATAGAATCTGAGATAGCAGAGCTTGATAAAGATGAAAGAGAACTGTTTCTTGAAGAACTTGGACTTGAAAAATCGGGACTGGATCAGTTAATACAGTCTGCTTATGCCAAACTTGGATTAATAACTTATTTCACTGCAGGGCCAAAGGAAGTAAGGGCATGGACAATAACAAGCGGTACAAAAGCCCCGCAGGCAGCTGGTAAGATACATACAGATTTTGAAAAAGGTTTTATACGCTCGGAGACCATTGGTTATAATGATTATATTGAATCAGGTACTGAACTTGCCGCGAAAGAAGCCGGTAAAATGAGGTCCGAAGGCAAGGACTATATAATGAACGATGGTGATGTGGTCCTTTTTAGATTTAATGTCTAACTTTTTGTATTGATTGGTTCAATGAGAATATTTCCTGTTTGTTCACTGCTATGAATATTTACATTCACAGAGAATGCGTCCTGAATAATTTCTTTTGTAAATACCTCTTCAGCTTTCCCAAACCCTTTAATTTCACCTTTATTAATTATTAATATTTTGTCACAGTACCTGGAAGCGGTATTAAGGTCATGAATGGCTGAGATTATGGTCTTCCCTTTTAATGTTAGTCCCTTTAGTATCTCCATTATCTGAATAGTATGAGATACATCAAGACTGGAAGTTGGTTCATCGAGAAAAATAAATTTAGTCTCCTGGGCAAGAGCCTTTGCAATGGTGACAAGCTGTTTTTCTCCCATTGAGAGCTGGTTGGCAAATCTTTCTGAAAAATCTTCTATCCCCGCCGCGGTCAGGGCTTCTTCAGCAATTTTATAGTCTTCTTCATTTTCAAGATGAAATCTGCTCAAGTGGGGTATTCTTCCAAGCAGTACAGTTTCCAGCACTGTTGTTGGGAAGTCCAGGTTGTTTTCCTGGGGGACAAATGCAATTTTTTTGTATAACTCCTTTGGTGAATATTTATGAAGATTAAGGTCTTCTATATAGATCTCCCCGGAGTCAGGTTTTAGCAGTCCAAGGATTAATTTGATCAGAGTGGTTTTACCCGCGCCGTTCGGGCCGATTATGCCCACCAATTCACCCGGGGAAACAGAAAAAGTAATATTGCTAATAATATTTCTGGAGTCCCTGGTAAACAAGAGGCCCTTTACTGTGATTGCAGAATTACTCATATAATCCACTTATCTTAAACCTGTTTTTTCTCAAGAGGTAAATAAAAAATGGAACACCAATAAAAGAAGTAATAATACCCAGCCGGATTTCTTCGGGGCTTATGATTGTTCTGGCCAGCAGGTCAGCAAGTGCGAGAAATGCACCCCCGGTGATAAAGCTCAACGGGAGAATTATTCTGTTGTCTGACCCAATTACAAGTCTCAAAATGTGAGGGATTATCAGTCCTACGAAGCCAATTACACCGCTTACAGAAACGGAAGCACCAACAATGAGTGAGCTGAATAGGAATAACCAGATTTTTGTTTTCCCAACATCTATTCCCAGAGTGGAGGCTGTGTCCTCACTTATTAATAAAGCATTAAGGTCCCTTCCATAGAACATTAAAACTATGGAGCCCAATATAATCGGTGCCGCTGCAATTTTAACCTGGTGCCATCCGGTTGTATCCAGCCCGCCCATCAACCAGAATAATATTTCCCTGATTGACCAGACATCCGACATTATCAGAACAAGGGAGATTAGAGACACAAATAGTGATCCTATAGCGATACCTGTAAGCAGGAGTAAAGTGTTTGGGGTCTCGGATTTAATTGTGGCAACTTTGTAAATTATCAATGCAGTTAAAAGTGTTCCAAGGAAAGCGAGAAGAGGTAAGAAAAGAACAGATTTATGTGCCAATCCCGTGTAAATGACTATGACAGCAAAGAATGCTCCACCACTGGACCAACCAAGGATGCCAGGTTCTGCCATGGGGTTTTTAAATATTGACTGCATTACAGCACCGACTATTGAAAGGCCCCCTCCAACAAGTATTGCCAACATAACCCTGGGGAGCCTTATGTTTAAAATAATTGTATTTATGTTTTGCCGGGTATCTGAAATACTATCACCAGTTAATAATGATTTAAATATTGAAAAAAGTTCTTTGACTGAAACATCCACTGTCCCAAGTGATATTGAAATCAGGAATGCCGCAATAAGGAATATGACGGAAATTGTAATACTAATTAGAAGTTTTTGTTTTATTCTCATCTAGCTTTTTATTGTAATTGTCGATGATTTCTGATAATTCCTGAATGCCTTTGATAATATGATGCGATACAGTTGTTAAATGGCTTGTTTCGATTGTATAAACATTGCTGTTTGTTATTGCTTTAAGTTGTCCTAAAACTTTATCTGACCTTAGTGTTTCTATAAAATTTTCTTCATCTGGAGAATAACTTCCAATTATTATTATTTCAGGGTCTGCGTTTAGAATATATTCCCGTGAAATTTTTTTATTTCCATCTATTCCCGCCTTTGCCCCAACATTTACTCCACCAGCCAAAGTTATAAGGTCATCAATCGTGGTATTAATACCAGCTGTGAAAAATGATGGGAATAAATAGAGCACTGTAGGGTTATATGATAATTCTCTTTTCTTAAGTTCTTCAATACTTTTATTCAGACTGTTAATGAGTGAAGTAGCTTTATCTTCTTCACAGACTGCTTTGCCGAGTAATATAATATTTTGATTTATGCTGTCTATGGAATTTAATTTGGTAAGAAAATGTGTATTTATCCCAGTTTTTGTAATTTGGTCTATAAAAGCATAATCTATGTAGTCCGCAACTATTAGCAAGTCGGGATTTATATCAATTATCTGCTCCAGGTTAGGGAGCAGTTTATGTGGTATACCCGATGTTCTTCCATGAATATTAGATAACTTTTTATTGTCTGCGAGGTAGGTAATGCCGATAATTTTGTCGTTTTCTACAATATCAAGAAGTATTTCATCTGAAGCAAGGCTTAATGATGCAATCTTTTTCGGGCATACTGTTTTGACATTAGTTTTGTCAGCTGTATTCTCCTTGCAAGCGTTTGCAAACATGAGTGAAATTAATATCAGTAGTAATATT
Source organism: Candidatus Dadabacteria bacterium (assembly GCA_030624695.1). Taxonomy (GTDB): domain Bacteria; phylum Desulfobacterota_D; class UBA1144; order Nemesobacterales; family JAJCZQ01; genus JAJCZQ01. The sequence goes on from JAUXJP010000001.1 coordinate 5,660, forward strand.
TTTACTTTCATTTTGAATAAATATTTAACTTATGAAATCTTAATTCTGGTAAACTAATATACTTAAATGTATAAATCAATAATACGACCGGTTCTTGATAAGCTTGATTCTGAAACGTGGCACAATATAGTCCGTGAGGGAATGCATATAACCGAAACTTCGGTTGCTTCACTAAAACTGCTGGAATTTTTAGCCTGCAGCGGCAATAGGTTAGTTGATGAAAAATTAAATGTAAACCTTTCCGGTATCAAACTTGAAAATCCCTTGCTGATAGGTGCCGGATGGGATAAGTCCGGAAGGGCAGTAAAGGCGCTGTACTCCATAGGATTTGCAGGTGTCGAAATCGGATCTGTCTTGGAATACCCCCAGCCGGGCAATCCACAGCCAAGGCAGTTTATGCTGAATCCCGGTGTCTGCCTTAATTGGCTTGGATTTAATAGCCCCGGGATGAAGACTGTTGGCTACTATCTAAGCCGATATAAAAATTCAGAAATTCCACTTGGTATCAGCCTCGGAATTAATAAGTATATTGAACCAAAAGATGCCCCCTTTGCGAACGCTGTTGTTGCAGAATACCTGGATGATGATGCCTCTTATTTTGCCATAAATGTAAGTTCTCCTAATACTCCCGGGCTAAGAAAATTACAGGATAAGGATAACTTAATTGATATAGTTCAGGCTGTTTCTGAAGTTACTGAAAAACCAGTATTTGTAAAAATTGCACCAGACCTTACAAATCAGGCAGTTGATGATGTAATAAAAGTTGTCATTGATCATGGCCTGGCAGGAATAATTGCCACTAATTCGACAAACAACCCGAGTATCAAAGCAAAGTACGGGAATGAATGGGAAAAACAGGATGGTGGTGTAAGCGGAGATGACGGCGATTTCAGAATGATATCCACCATAAAAATAGAACATATATATAAGCAGGTTGGAGATAAGATTGATATAATCGGGGTCGGGGGGATAAAAGATACAGAGACTGCGCTTGAAAAGATAAGGGCTGGTGCAAAGGTACTGCAGATTGTTACGGGACTCAGGTGAGAAGGCCCTTCAATTGCCTATAAAATTAATTACGGTCTTGTGAAGTATATGATGGACGAGGGTGTTAATAATATTTCAGAACTGATAGGTTCCTAGGTCCTGTATTCTGAATTGATTGTAACATATTCATGAGACAGGTCACTGGTAATTACATAGGAACTGGCGTTTCCTTCTTTTAGTTTAATTGTCACAGTAAATTTTGATTTTTTAAATACCGGTGCAAACTTGGACTCTGCCTGAAACTGGGCACCGCTCTTAATAACCCTTTTATCATCAAAAAACATCTCTACCTTGTCAGGATTAAACATAACCCCGGCCCTTCCGGCAGCGGCAAGTATACGGCCCCAGTTAGGGTCTTCGCCAAAAAATGCGGTTTTCACAAGCAGGGAATTTCCGACTGTCCTTGCAATTTTTTCAGCTTCTTTTACTGTCCTTGCACCCTGGACATCAATTTTGACAACTTTTGTGGCTCCTTCACCGTCCTTTACAATTAATTCTGCAATTTCGGTATTAAGCTCAGTCAATATTTTCTCAAACCGTGAGTAGTGGCTGCTTTTTAAAGTTATTTCATTGTTGTCGAGTACACCATTTGAAAGCATAATGACGGAATCATTTGTAGAGGTGTCTCCGTCGACAATAATTTTATTAAATGAATTGTCAACAGAATTAACCAGTGCCTTCTTAAGTGTAGTCTTATTAATATTAATATCAGTAATTATAAAGCAGAGCATGGTTGCCATGTTTGGGCATATCATACCGGCGCCTTTTCCAATCGCAGCAATGGTTCCCTCTTTTTTCCCAATCTTTATTTTCCTGAAAGCAAATTTTGGAAACTTGTCAGTTGTCATTATTGCTTTAGCTACTTCTTCAACACCACCCGGGCCAAGTTTGGATATAAGGTTTGGAATAGCTCTTCTTATCCTGGATACAGGTAATGGGCCGCCTATTAATCCGGTGGATGATGGAATTATTAAATTTTCTTCTATACCAAGTGAAGCTGAAATATCTTTGGTTGTCTGAACTGCATTCTGATAACCACTTGTTCCTGTAAATGCATTAGCAATGCCGCTGTTAATAACAATAGCCTGGCATAAACCCAGTTTGATTCGTTCCTGCCCAAGAATTACGGGTGCGGCTTTAACTACGTTGGTTGTATATACAGCAGCAGCTTTTGCAGGGACATCGGAAAATATCAGAGCGAGGTCTTTTTTCCCGTTTTTTTTCACTCCCGATGAAACACTGCTTAGCTGAAAACCTGGTATTGAGATCATAGTTTCAATTCCTCTAGAAATTTCGATGATTTAAATTCTGTTTCCGTCTGAATTTCAAGATATTTTGTTAGTGCTTTAATGTTATCTGATACTTTGCCCAGAAAAATATCCATATATTCTTCATTTTTAATAATATCTAAATGAAATTTGTGGAATTTCTCTCCTTTCTTATTTTCTGATAGGCCATATACATTACCATTTGTAATATCGAATTTCACTTCTTTTGAATTAATTTCTTCGAAATTTGGCTGTATCCCATTTATCCTGAGTAAAGTTAGCTGATAATTTAGAAGGGTGGGTAAAATGTTTTCTTTTTTATCAATCTGATCAAATATATTTATTGTTGCATCAAATAATTCTTCACTCTTTTCATTTTCATATGTAAAAAGGTCAACATGCTCAAGTACAAAACTGCCAAATGCAAAAGTTTCGAGGCTCTCGGTTATTGAGGGAAAAGGTTTTATAAGGCTTACATCATTTACAACATTAAATTTGTTTTCATTTAAAGTGATGTCGAGCTTTAGGTGGATAAAAGGTTCGAGCCTTCCGCCAAATCTTTTTTTGCTTTTTTTAGCCTGCCTTGCTATTCCTTTAACTTTGCCAATCTCTCTTGTAAACAAAGTTACAAGATAGTCGGCTTCTCCGTAAACGGATTTTTTTATTACAATTGAATTAAGATTTTCCATATTATGAAGTCTGATTATAAAATAAGCATTGCTATAAGAAGATAGAAAAGGGATCCAAAAATATCATTAAACATCGTCAGAAAAGGACCGGAAGACGCAGCAGGGTCAAACTTAAGCTTTTGTAATATTATAGGAGCAGCAACCCCTATAAATGATGTTGCCAGAGTAGCAGAGAGCATAGCAAGAAATACAGCGAGGCCGAGTTTTAATACCTGAGGTTCGTTATAACTTATAAGAATACCGATAATGGCTGATAAAATACCGCAGAGTAAACCCAGGGCGAGTCCAACCTTCATTTCTGATGCAATTAGTATTAAGATTTGTTTTGTTTTTATTGTCCCCATCCCAAGACTTCTTACAATGATGGTTGTTGTCTGTAGCCCGACATTCCCGCCGGTTGCCATAATAGCCGGCATAAATGCCGCGAGAATTACAACTTTCTCGAGAGTTGCTGAAAATACTTTTATAATAATTAACGCGATCAGAAGTTCCCCTACAAGTGTCAATAGGAGCCAGGGGCTCCTCACTTTTATTCTCTCATAGGTCGGTGTGTATATTGGGTGAAGGTGTTCTTTTAGACCGGCATACTGATAAATATCTTCCTCTGCTTCTTCGCTTATAACGTCAATTACATCATCAGCGGTGATTCTACCAAGTAATATTCCTTGATCACTTATTACCGGCAGAGTTACAAGGTCGTATTTTTTAAAAATATTTGCTACCTCTTCCTGGTCTACGTAAGGCGTAACGGATATTTCCAATTCTTCCATAATCGAATGGGCAGATGAGCTGGGATTTGCAATAATAAGTTTTTGAAGTGGTATGAATCCAAGAAGTTTGTTTTTGCTGTCAGTTACGTAAATCCCATGAAATTCTTCAACATCATCTGCAATAAGCCTGATCCAGTTTATAGCGTCCCTTACGTTTGTATCATTTATAACTTTTACAAGCTCTGCCTGCATAATACCGCCAGCCGAGTCTTCAGGATAAAGCAATAGTGGTTCTACATCTTTTGCTTCTTCCGGGTCCATCTTGGATAGTACGGTTTCTGCTGTATCTTCGGGGAGTTCACCTATGAGGTCAGCGGCATCATCGGATTCCATTTCATCAGCGATATCGGCAATCTTGTCATCATCAAGTTCGGTAATAATTTCTTCACGCTGATCTACATCAAGTTCAAAATATACTTCTGATGCTGTTTCCGGATCTAGTGAATCGAGTAAGTAAGACTGTTTGTCGGGATTAATATTCTGTATAATTGAAGCGATATCTGAAGGATGTACTTCGGCTAAGGCGGTTCTAATTGCATCGCTGTTTTTAGCTTCAATGTAGCCGTTAATTACCTGTGTAATATCCTGAATTTCCATAATATTTGCCCGCGTAAAATTTAAACCCATATTCTATGCGAATAGGTATAAATGTAAAGCTGTATTAAAAGAATTTTTAAACATGGTAAAATCCATATCTTATTGTTATGGGCAAATTAAACATTTACGGAAATTTTATAAAAATTGAACATACCCTGTTCTCTTTTCCAATAGTTCTTGCTGGTTCATTCCTTGCTGCCGGTGGTATGCCCCCTATTAATTTGCTGATACTTATTCTCGTAGCGGCAGCAGGGGCAAGAACATGTGCAATGGGGTTAAACAGATTGATAGACAGGGGTATTGATTCCGCTAATCCAAGGACCAGGGACAGGGAGTTGCCCTCCGGAAAAATTGAGCTTCGGGAAGCCTATTTAATAACTGGATTAGGTCTCGGCCTTTATTTTGCCAGCTGTTACCTGATTTGCAGCCTGGTCTTTTATTTATCCCCAATTCCATTACTGGTTTTTATAATCTATCCTTACCTCAAAAGGATTACCCCGTTTTGCCATTTCGGTGTGGGGCTTGCCCTAGCATTTGCCCCTCTTGGCGGATGGCTTGCCGTAACATGTTCTTTTGAGAATATAGTACCGGCAATTTTACTTGCACTTTTTACACTTTTCTGGGTTTCGGGTTTTGATATTATTTATGCCACCCTTGATGAGGGATCTGATCTAAAAAACAGGATATATTCCATGGTTTCTGTTTATGGAAGAGCAAGGGCACTTATGGTCTCGGCAATCTGCCATATTATTTCCTTTCTGGCGGTTGTAATATTTTACTTTCTGGAATTCAGATCTGTTATCTCGGGATTAGTACTTCTTATTATCGGAGGACTACTTTATTTGGAGCATAAAAAATCATCGGATATAGACCTGGCCTTCTTCAAAATAAACATCCTGGTAGGGGGCTCAATCTTCCTTTTCATTATTTGTGGGATATACTTTAAGTAACTATGAGAACTATCGTGGGAATAACCGGTGCCTCAGGTGTTGCATATGGAGTCGATTTTTTACGTCGCTGCCCCGATGATAAATATCTTGTTGCCAGCAAGTGGGGCAAGCATGTACTAAATGAAGAACTTGGCCTGCAAGTGGATGAAATGAGGCCATGGGTGAATGAAATTTACAGTGATTCTAATCTCGCGTCCCCTTTTTCTTCCGGAAGTAACCACTTTGATTCTCTTGTAATTGTACCTTGTTCAATTTCAACCCTGGCAAAAATAGCAAACGGTATTGCAGACACACTTATCACAAGGATTGCACAGGTCGCACTCAAAGAAAAAAGACGTATTGTTATTGCCCTCAGGGAAACACCACTTAGTTCTATTGCACTTGAGAATGCATTAAAACTTTCAAGGGAAGGGGCTATTATTATGCCTATCAGCCCACCACATTACCTGAAGGCAAATACCGTGAATGACCTTGTCCGTGGATACGGGGATAAACTGCTGAATATTATTGGTGTGGAAACTGCCAATGGCTGGAAGAGTGAGGAACTTGATTAACAAACTTCTCTGTTTTCAGATATAATGTGCCAAATAAGATTATGTTTTAAATAACATCTTAGCAGGAGCAAAAAATGCCGAAAGACAATGATTATCTACACATAGGTAAAACCCAGGGAATGAAAAATCATGATCATGATATGATTCATGAATTAAGTCAGAGGGTTGATTCTTTATGGAGATATGATCAGTATATCGCCAATGCTGCGGGCAATAAATCGCTTGAAAATTTATGGACAAAACTAAAAAAGCAGGAAAGAGCAAATATTACGGCTTTAAAAAGAATGATAAGTGAACATGTAAAAAAGAAGTGTTTCTGATTATTTAAATCTTGTTTTAAAATTTAATTCCTATAGTTTTTAATACTTTGCATATCTATTCAAAAAAACTATTTTCATATTCAATAATATGAGTTTGCCAAAATTTTATAATTTAAACGATTACATAGATTATCTGGAAAAGCGTGGTGAAGTTAAAAGAATTACAACCGAGGTTGATCCTGATTTAGAAATAACTGAAGTTGCCAACAGGGTAGTAGAAGATAACGGGCCTGTTCTGATTTTTGAGAATGTAAAAGGGGCTGATTTTCCTATGGCAATAAACCTTTTTGGTACTGAGGAAAGGGTTGAGCTTGCCCTCGGCAGAAAACCCAGAGAGGTTGGTGAAGAGCTTGTAGAAATATTTCAAAAATTAAATCCCCCTTCATTAAAGTCATTATATTCTGTTTTCTCAAAAGCCTATGGACTTGTAAACCTTAGAACAAAAAAAGTTTCTTCCGGTATTGTTCAGCAAAACGAATTTGAACCTGATCTTTCAAGATTGCCAATAATAAAATGCTGGCCAAAAGACGGTGGAAAATTTATAACCCTTGGACTTGTCCTTACACAAGACCCCCTGACAAACAGAAGAAACCTCGGCATTTACCGTATGCAGGTATATGACAAGAATACAACCGGTATGCACTGGCATCCTCATAAAGGCGGAGCTGCACATTATCATGAAGCCGGAAAACTAAACAGGGACCTCGAAGTGGCTGTAATACTCGGGGGAGACCCCAAAATGATATTCAGCGCAATTGCCCCACTTCCTGATGGAATGGATGAACTTGCCTTCGCCAGTTACCTGCGTGGAAAACCAATTCCCATGGTAAAAGGTAAGACAATATCACAGTCAGTACCAGCAAATGCTGATTTTATATTAGAGGGGTTTGTTCCGCAGAATGTGCTTAGAGAAGAAGGCCCGTTCGGCGATCATTTTGGACACTATTCAATGGAAGCAGACTTTCCCATTTTTAAACTGAATACTATTACACATAAAAACAATCCTATTTTCCCGGCAACAATAGTAGGTAAACCTCCCAAAGAAGATGTATTCCTGGGTATGGCTGCGGGAGAGATGTTTTCCCCATTAATAAAAATTATTCAGCCTGAGGTCATTGATATGTGGGCTTACTACGAAGCGGGTTTTCATAATCTGCTAGCGGTATCTGTAGACGAGAGATACCCTAAAAACGGTATAAAGATAATGCTTGCCTTATGGGGGACCGGACAGCTTCTTCTGACAAAATGCATGATTACAGTATCAAGTGATATAGATCCAAGGGACTTTAATTCGGTATTAAACGAGGTCGGAGAAAATTTTGATCCCCGCGAAGACTTTCTCCTTATCCCCTGGGCACCACTGGATACGCTAGATTTTACAAGTGGTAAATTAAATGTGGGCAGTAAAATGGGAATAAATGCTTTAAGAAAACCAGATAATCAAAGAAAAACCTATGCAAAGAAAGTTCCCGATCCGAGAGCAAAGCATAAAGAGATAATTGATTTCAGACTTCTGAATGGCGGTTTTCTCGTGTTACAGTCAAAAAGTGACCCAAAGAAACTAATAAAAAAAATGTTTAAGACCCCGGGATACAAGAATGTAAGGATCCTTGTGGTTGTAAGTGCAGATATTGATCTGCATAATGACACGGACCTTATTTGGGGTATATTTACAAGATTTGACCCCTATCTTGATGTTGTCTTTGAGAAAACAGAGTTAAGAGGATCGGCAGTTCTTTACGATGGCCGCATGGGGATAGATGCCACGGCAAAAAAATGGTATCCTGACGTTATAGAAATGTCAGATGATATAAAAAACAAGGTGAGTAAGAAATGGACCAAATATTAAAAAATATAGAAACAATCTGCACTGATAAGGACTTACTTCCTATCCTGGATAAAGTAGTCAATGAACAACGCCTTTCCTTTGAAGACGGCCTTACTATAATGGCAACTCCTGACCTTCATTCCGTGGGCATGATGGCTGACTATGTTAAGAGAAAAAAGAGCGGGGACAAAGTTTATTTTGTTGTAAACAGGCATATTAACCCGTCAAATATTTGTGCTATTTCCTGTAAATTCTGTGCATTCGGTACGACTAAGAAATCGGCCAATGCATATGAACTCTCACATGAGCAGATGCTTTCAATGATAAGTGATGAAATAAAGGAAGTACATATTGTAGGCGGTCTTCATCCTGACTGGGATTTCAAGGAATACCTGGATATCGTAAGGATGATTAAAAAGAACTACCCGGATACTCATGTAAAGGCATTTACCGCTGTTGAAATAGACTGGTTTACAGAGATAGCCAAACTTTCAATCGAGGATGTGCTACTTACACTTAAAGATGCAGGAGTAGATGCGCTTACCGGCGGGGGTGCAGAGATTCTTCACCCTGATGTCAGAAAAAAAATATGTGCGCCTAAAACAGTTGCAACACGCTGGGAAGAGATTCACAGGATAGCCCACAGGCTTGGGATCCCGACAAATGCAACAATTCTTTATGGCCATGTGGAAGAACCGTTTCACGTAGTTGACCATATGGAAAGACTAAGAAATATAGAAGATGATTCGCCGGGATTTTTTGCTTTTATCCCTGTATTATTCCAACCTGAAAATACAGGCCTTAAAAATATAAAACCATTTCCCGCTTCCTATGATATGAAGCTACATGCACTTGCCAGGCTTTACCTCGATAATTTCCCGCACATCAAGGCCTACTGGATTACTCTTGGTGAAAAAGCTGCCCAGGTTGCGCTTCATTACGGTGCAAGTGATGCAGATGGCACTATTATTAAAGAAAAAATTATTCATGATGCAGGCGCCTCTTCGGATATTGGCCACAGCAGGGACTTTATGGTCAACATGATTAAGAATTCGGGTTATACACCTGTCGAAAGAGACGCCCTATATAATGAAGTGCAGGTTTTTAATTAATATATTTTCAATCTGTGCCCACTCAAATTATTCACCACAAAAACTAAAATTATGAAAGCCAGAAAAATTGTATTAATTCCCGGGGATGGAATAGGCCCTGAAATCTGCGAAGCGACAAAGAACGTATTGTCTGCAGTATGGGTGAAACTACACAAGACCTTGATGGAAACCTCAATACCCCCGATTTCGTGAGGGTACTGGTCCAGCATATACTTAAAATAAAATTCTGACCCTTCGTTTTTAATCTATAGGAAATTATAAATTAAATTAAAATAATATTTCAAATTGGGAGAAGATTCCAGTATTCTCATTTTGGATGACATTAAATTGATATCAGGGAATAGAAAATCATTGTAGCCCTCGGCTACCTGTTTAAAATCCTCCAGCTCAAGCAAAGGTGGTTCATGTATTTTCAGGGGCCTTACATTCTTTTCAGCACCTGTAATTCTTATGCCGTCTCCTTCTACTCTGGCAAGGAACCATCTATCGACAGTGGGTTCGGGAAGTTCTATTCCATCGCCAACTTTATCTAAAATTATTTTCCATTCGTCTTCTTTAGATTCGCTGAAATCTAGTTTTCTATCTTTTAATACCGGCATCTTTATACTCCTTATCACATTTAATTGAAAGGGTTATTATACATAATAAAATAAAAATTATTTATTTTAATTTAAATGCTTTTTCAAATATTGGGCTGTATGGGAATTTTTTGATTTAAGTATCTCCAAAGGAGTTCCCTCGGCAACTATATTGCCTCCGTTTTCACCCCCATCGGGGCCAAGGTCGATAATATAATCTGCTGATTTAATCACATCAAGGTTGTGTTCAATAACTATCAGGGTGTTTCCATTGTCTACAAGCTTGTTTAGCACATATAGGAGTTTATTTATATCCTCACTGTGCAGGCCTACGGTAGGTTCGTCCAGTATGTAAAGTACACCGCTTGCTGTTTTGCGTGATAGTTCCCTTGCGATCTTTATTCTCTGGGCTTCACCCCCGGAAAGTGTAAGTGCAGATTGACCAAGCCTTAGATAGCCAAGGCCTACGTCCTGCAGGATTTTTAACATCCTTACTATCTTATGATGTTCGAAAAAAAATATTACCGCATTATCTACAGTAAGGTTTAATATTTCGTCAATGTTTTTACCATTATACTTATAGCCAAGTATATCTTTCTTAAATCTTTTACCGTTGCATTCCTCACAAGTAACGATTACATCTGCAAGAAAAAGCATTTCTATCTTTTGTCTACCCTCACCCTGGCAGCTCTCACAGCGTCCGTTTTTAACATTAAAAGAAAAGTGTGAAGGAGTAAATCCTTTTAGTTTTGCCCGCATGGGAGAGGAAATAACTTTTCTTATTTCATCATATACTTTTATATAGGTTACGGGATTTGATCTTCCCGACCTTCCAATAGGAGACTGATCAATGAGAATAATGTCCGATATAAAGTTGTCGCCTTTTATCTTATCTACCTTACCGGGTTTTTCCTTTTCACTTCTAAATTTTCTAATCAGGTTTTTGTAAATTACATCGTTTACGAGTGAACTCTTTCCTGATCCGGATACACCTGTGACGCACGTAAATTTACCAATTGGTATAGAAGCATCGATGTTCTTTAGATTGTTTTCTTTTGCCCCTGATATGGTTAGATACTTACTTTTTCCATTTCTTAATCCTTTGTTTTGTTCTATATATTTTTCACCGGAAAGATATTGCCTGGTATAAGAATCTGTTTTAGATCTGATAAAATTTTTGACCCGGCCAATATATACTATTTCCCCTCCGTGTTCTCCTGCTTCAGGCCCGAGTTCTATAATATTGTCGGCAGCCATTACCATATCGTGATCATGTTCTACAACAAGGATTGTATTGTTACGGGATTTGAGTTCAAAAATAATTGATATCAACTGGTTTATATCTTTTGGGTGAAGCCCTATAGAAGGTTCATCAAGTACGTAAAGTGTTTCAGTAAGTTTGGAACCCAGTTGGCAAGCGAGGTTGACTCTTTGGCTTTCACCACCAGACAGTGTCCTGGAGAGCCTGGATAAAGTAAGGTAGCCAAGCCCCACTTTTATAAGGAATTCGGACCTGGAAAGTATTTCATTTATAATATCTTCAGATATAGATTTGTCATATTCCGAGAGGTCCAGATTCATGAAAAAATCATAAAACCTGTATATGGTTATTTCAGAAAGTTCATGGATATTTTTATTGTTTACCCTTATGAATAAGGACTGTTCTTTTAATCTGCTTCCATTACAAGATTCACATTTAACTGAGGACCTGTATCTGCTCAGGAAAACCCTTACATGCATTTTGTAACTTTTTTTTTCAAGACGCTTGAAAAAACCGTTAACGCCCTTGTAGTTATTTTTACCATTAAATACAAGTTCTTTTTGTTTATTGGTTAATTGACAGAATTTTTTGGAAGTATCAATGCTGTTTTCTTCCGCAAACTCTATAAGCCGCCTCATGTGTATTTTATAAGAAGGCTTGGTAAATGGTTCAATTGCTCCATTTTTTATGCTGAGTTCGGGATTTGGAATAACAAGTTCAGGGTCAATCTCCAGATTGTTTCCGAAACCATTACATTCGGGGCAGGCACCCTGGGGACTGTTAAATGATAAAGATGCAGGTGTTGGTTTTACAAACTTAAAATTACAGTCTGTGCATTCAAAACCGTCTGTATAGTTGTAAATCTTGCCCTCTACAATGGTTACAAATAAACTATTTGATTCCTTAAAGGCAATTTCCAAAGCTTCAATCAACCTTGACCTGGAATCTGTATCAAGTAAGACCCTGTCAATAATTAGCTGGGCATTTACCGGAAATGAATCAATATCCTCAAGTTCAATGTAATCTGAATCCGCATAAGCCCTGCTAAAACCCTTTGCAAGATAGTTTGCCGGACTGAAACCTTCTTTTACCGGTACAGAGATTATACATTTTTTTCCGTTTTCGTTTTTATATGTTTTTTCTGCAATAATATCCGGTGTGTATTTTACTATTTCTTTGCTGCATCCGGGGCAAAAGATCTTTCCTATTTTTGAAAATAGTACCCTCAGGTAGTCGTTAATTTCTGTTGTTGTCCCGACTGTGGAACGGGAGTTTCTTATAGTGTTTTTACTTTCTATAGCTATTGCAGTTGGAAGGCCTTTAATATCGTCTACGTCCGGGCGGTCTACACGTTCAAGGAACTGTCTTGCATATGTTGAAAGACATTCAATGTACCGCCTTAGCCCCTCGGAGTAGACTGTGTCGAGTGCGAGTGATGATTTGCCCGAACCGCTAAGCCCGGTAACCACGGTATATTCACCTCTTGGTATTTTTACATCAATATCCTTTAGGTTGTTTTCCCTTGCTCCGCTGACCTCTATGTATTCCTTTTTAATTGTTTTCGATGTCATGTCAGTTTGAAGAGTCCTGATAATTCTAAAAGATTACTAACCTGTATCACTTTAATTCCTTCATAATTAATTCCGTCTTTATGGTTTATCCAGATTGTATCTATTCCTGCATTCCTAGCACCCAAAATGTCGGCCCCATATAAATCGCCGATATGCAGTATATCCTTTGTATCAATGCCGAGCTTCTCTGATGCAAGTAAAAAAATATCTTTATCAGGTTTAATTATGTTTACATTTGTCGAATCGATTATTAGTTCAAAATATTTTGCGATCCCGAGTTGTTCACACTTCTCTGTTGTTTTTCCATCATTATTGGAAATCACTGCCAGTTTGAACCCGGATTTACTCAGATCTTTCAGGAGTTCTTCTGCACCGGGCAGGAGTTGTCTTTTATATCCTGATTTAGCCATTTTACGGTTTATATGATTCCAGGCTTCCTCAGTTTCCATATTTATACCAAGTTCACGTAAAATAATTGAAATTATTTTTTTTTGATAAATGGCAGATGAAATTATCTGATCATCAAAATACTCTTTGTAAATAATATAATCTGCATACTGAAATGCCCTGAAATACTGCTTTTCGGTAAACTCAAAACTTATCTCACAAAGGGCTATTCTTATCCTGTCCGGGTATGTTGGAACTGTGGAAGCAATGGTATCTCCAAAATCGAAAAAGATTGCTTTTTTATTTTTAATATCGATCATTGCAGTATGAAAATATTAATGATTGTAATGAATAGTCAAAATCTTTGTTCCTAAAGCCCGATTTCTTGCTAACAAGGATAAATTAAGATACCATTTCCTTCACATTTCGGAGGTAAAAATATGTCTGAATTAGAAAAAATTGATCCTGAAATCGCCAGTGTAATTAAATCTGAAATAGAAAGACAGGAATGGAAACTGGAACTTATTGCATCTGAGAACTATGTGAGTGATGCCGTGATGGAGGCTTTGGGTTCTGTTCTTACAAATAAGTATGCAGAAGGGTTACCTGGAAAAAGATATTACGGTGGTTGTGAATATGTTGATATTGCTGAAGACCTTGCAAGGGAAAGGGCAATAAAACTTTTTGGAGCGGATGCAGTTAATGTACAGCCTCATTCCGGGGCACAGGCAAACATGGCAGTATTTTTTGCCGCGGTAAAACCCGGCGATACCGTACTTGGAATGAACCTTGCCCATGGCGGCCACCTTACACATGGAAGCAGTGTGAATTTCTCAGGACGATTATACAATATTGTCCCCTACGGTGTTACTGAAGACACAAATTTAATTGATTATGATGAAGTTAGAAAAATCGCCGTTGAAAATAATCCGAAACTTATTATTGTTGGTTGGAGTGCTTACCCAAGGGATATTGATTTTAAGAAATTCAGAGATATTGCCGATGAATGCGGAGCACTTCTGATGGCTGATATAGCACATCCTGCGGGCCTTGTTATTGCAGGCCTTTATTCCGACCCTATACCACACTGTGATTTTGTAACTACAACAACACATAAAACACTCCGCGGCCCAAGAGGTGGTATGGTAATGATGAAGGAAGAACATGCAAAAGTAATTAACAGTAGGGTATTCCCGGGCACACAGGGCGGCCCATTAATGCATGTAATTGCTGCAAAGGCCGTAGCTTTCCAGGAAGCTTTACAGCCTGGATTCATCGATTACCAGAAGCAGATAGTAAAAAACGCAAAAAGAATGGGCGATAAATTAATGCAAAGCGGATTTAAACTGGTATCAGGCGGTACTGATACCCATCTTGTACTAGTTGATTTAAGAGATACAGATATTACGGGCCATATTGCAGAAGAATCACTGGATAAAGCAGGTATAACAGTAAATAAGAATGCCGTACCATTTGACCCACGGCCCCCGGCAGTAGCAAGCGGCATCAGGATCGGCACACCGGCAATTACCACTAGGGGAATGAAAGAAGATGAGATGGATACTGTTGCAGGCTGGATAACTGAAGCTTTTGAGAACCATGATAATGATGCAGTACTTAGCAGGATTAAAAATGAAGTGAAAGATCTTTGCACCAATTTCCCAGTCTATGGGCACAAGTTGGTATAAAACCTGTTATCATTGAATTGATGTAAATATTTTATTTTCAAAAATTCTTCAAATTGGCGGGGTAAAAAACAGCTATGAAATGTCCCTTTTGCAGTTTTTTAGACAGTAAGGTTGTCGATTCAAGGAACGGTAAAGACGGTACTTCTATCAGAAGGCGCCGTGAATGCCTTAAATGCAATCGCCGTTTTACTACATATGAAAGAATCGAAGAAATAAACCTTGTTATTGTAAAAAAGGACGGCCGTAGAGAGGGCTTTGACAGGTCCAAAATAATAGATGGCCTTGAAAAGGCTTGTGAAAAGAGGCCTATAAGTGTTGAGCTTATTGAGAACCTCGTATCGGACCTGGAACGCGAACTCCAGGAAACAGGCGAAAGAGAAGTTAACAGCAATGTAATAGGCGAGATACTGATAAGTAAACTCTATGAGATTGATGAAGTTGCTTATGTAAGATTTGCTTCGGTTTACAGGTCATTTAAAGATGTAAACCAGTTTATGGATGAATTGAAGGAACTTTTAAAGGAGAAGGACGAGTAACTGCTTTTGTATTGAATAATGCTTATAGATACCCACGCACACCTTGTTTCACTTGAAGACCCTGATGAAGCTGTTCAAAGGGCAACTGATAATGGTATTATAAAAATTATCTCAATGGCTACCGGGCTGGATTCCTGCTACACAACATTAGAGATTGCAAAGAAATATGAACAGGTATATGCTGCAGTTGGCATTCACCCTCACTCAGCATCAAGTTATACAGCTGAAGTTATAAATGAAATTGAGAGTCTTACAAGTGAAGACAAGGTAGTTGCAGTTGGTGAGACAGGGCTTGATTACCATTATATGAATTCACCTAAAGAGATTCAGATTGAATCCTTTAGCGCACACGTGGATATGGCTACCAGATTAAAACTGCCTTTTGTTGTCCATGTAAGGGATGCTGATGATGACATGATTGAAATTCTTTCAACTGCAAATTTAAATGAAAATCCTGGTGTTATTCATTGCTTCTCCGGCAACTGGGAAACGGCACAAAAATATCTTGATCTTGGATTCTTTATTTCCTTTTCCGGTATAGTGACCTTCAACAGGGCTGAGGAACTAAGAGAAGCTGCTAAGAATGTACCTTTTGACAGGATATTGATTGAAACGGATTCCCCGTATCTTGCACCCGTGCCTCACAGGGGAAAACCAAACGAGCCAGCTAATGTAAAGTATATAGCAGAGGTAGTTGCAAAGGTCAGGGATGTCGATATACTAACGCTTGAAAACCAGCTTCTTGAAAATACCAAAACACTTTTTTCTAATATTAATTAGCATATAATCATACTATGGCCACAAAACCTTTAATAGGAATTACAATGGGTGATCCCAACGGGATCGGTCCGGAAATAATTGCTAAAGCTGTGCAAAGCAGCGAAGTTCTCAACATCTGCGAACCGGTAATCTATGCTTCACGTTCGGTATTAAGGAAAGCTGAACTTGCTTTCGGATTAACTATAGATTGTAAAATTGAAGATAAAGGGAATTTTAATGATCTTGAAGTAAATGCAGGTTCTATTGATAAAGAAGCCGGTGAAGCAAGTCTGTTTTTTATTGAAGAAGCTGTAAAAGATGCACTGGATAAAAAAATTGGTGCAGTTGTTACAGCCCCTATAAGTAAGGAATCTACGCATCTCTCAGGTTCCGTTTACCCGGGTCATACGGAAATGCTTAGAGACCTTACCGGTGCTGAAAATGTTGTAATGCTCTTTGAAGGTGGTCCATTCAAAGTAGCTCTCGCAACGATACACTGTGCATTGTCAGAGGTGCCAAATTTAATTACAAAAGAAAAAATCCTGACCACTTTATCAGTATGTGATAAAGACCTTAGAGAAAAATACGGAATTGATAACCCCAGAATATCCGTCTGCGGTTTAAACCCTCATGCCGGGGAAGCCGGAGCATTCGGCGACGAGGAAATCAATGAAATTATTCCTGCCGTAAAAGATGCTGTTAGCAATGGTATAAATGCTACCGGACCATTGCCGGCAGATACTCTTTTTTACAGGGCCAACAGGGGGGAATGGGATTTGGTCTTAGCTATGTATCACGACCAGGGGTTAATACCGTTTAAGATGCTCGCATTTGATACGGGAGTAAATGTAACCCTCGGCCTGCCAATAGTCCGCACTTCACCTGATCACGGCACTGCTTTTGATATTGCCTGGAAGGGTACAGCAAAGCCTACTAGTATAATTGAAGCAATAAAGGCAGCAGTAAGGTTGATAAGGCAATAATAAAATCCCTTTAACTCAGGTATTAATTGTATGTTTCTGCAATATCGTAAAATAAAGGCAGGATTTCGCCTGATTTACCCTGGAGAGATATATTGTAAATTGCAGAATTTGGCGTCTCTTCAAGGTTTATTTCTATTACCTGTTTGCCTGACTGTTTTGCAAGAAGTCCCATAGACGCAGCAGGTTCTACAATCCCCGATGTCCCTATAATTAGCATCAAATCGGATTCTTCTATTGAGAGTAGAGCCTGGTCGATCATGTGCATTGGTATTATTTCTTCAAACCATACTACGTTGGGTCTGGTAATTTCTCCGCATTTATTACATTTGGGCGGGATTTCCGGTAATGGAACCTCGTAATTTTTATTTACCGTATCACATTTCTCACACCTTATTTCCCAGATATTGCCGTGCAGTTCCATAAGATTAATACTTCCTGCAATCTCATGAAGGCCGTCAATATTCTGTGTAATTAGTGTGAATTTTTCTTTTTGTCTTTCTATTTCTGCAAGTGCGTAGTGCCCCTGGTTTGGATTGGCCTTATTGATAATTCTTCTTCTCCAGTCGTACCATTCCCATACAAGTCCCGGGTCTTTTTTAAATGCATGTGGTGAGGCTATGTCCTGGGGCCTGATGTTGTTCCACATACCATCATTGTCCCTGAATGTGGGAATACCGCTTTCAGCAGAAATGCCTGCACCCGTCAGTACAGTTATCTTTGACGAGGTGTCAATTATCTGCTTTGCAGCCAGTATTTTTTCGTCTTGCCCCATGTAATAAAAGTAAAGCAATTTTTGGTTTATCAAAATGAAATTTTTACTAAATAAAAAAATAAATTTTGTTATTTGCTTTTCTTGACAATTAATTCTTCATACTTAATCTTATAAGCTGTGTTGTCAGATTATTTACCGATTTTATTATTATTATTGTTCGCAATTTTCCTTGCCTCGTCACTGTTAACAATTTCTTTCCTGCTCGGCCCAAAAAGGCCCAAAGCAAGTAAATTGTCACCGTATGAGTCCGGGATTGTACCGGTCGGAGATGCAAGGGAAAAGTTTTCTATGAAGTATTATTTAATAGGAGCACTGTTTATCCTGTTTGATGTTGAAACTGCGTTTTTGTTTGTCTGGGCAGTTGTTTTTAAAGAGCTTGGGCTTTTTGCCTTTATAGAGATAGCTGTGTTCCTGATAGTGATACTTTGCGGATATTTTTATGTACTTAGAAAAGGAGTCCTCGAATGGGAATAAATGCAGCTCCCACAGCAGGTGGTGAAGGTTTTCTGACTACCACTGTAAACTCTGTTGCAAACTGGGGCAGAAAAAACAGCCTCTGGCCAATGCCATTTGGTACAGCTTGTTGTGCTATTGAAATGATGGGAGCGTTAGCTTCAAGGTTCGACCTATCAAGGTTTGGAGCAGAAGTTGCCAGGTTTTCGCCAAGGCAGGCCGACCTTATGATTGTCTCCGGGACTATTACTTACAAGATGGCTTCTGTATGCAGAAAAATATATGAACAGATGCCGGAGCCTAAATGGGTTATAGCAATGGGATCCTGCACATGCGGTGGTGGCCCGTTTGACAGTTATGCAGTTGTGCAGGGTATTGATGAATTTTTGCCAGTCGATGTTTATATAGGAGGCTGTCCTCCAAGGCCTGAAGCACTTATTGATGCCGTAATTAAAATACAGAAAAAGATTGATATTGAAGGTGCACCGATTGTATGAGCAATTTTTCTCTTGAGCAGTTAAACGGCAGACTGGAAAGTTACATCAAATCATCTTCAGAGTTCAGGGGAGAAACCACTTATTTTGTAGCTCCTGCTAAAATTGTTGAAATATTAAAAATACTTAAAGAAGAATTTGGGTTTACTTACCTTGTTGATTTAACTGCAGTAGATTTTCTGGGAATTAAAACTCCCCGGTTTGAAATTGTATATTATCTTCACAGGTTTGGAGAAGAGTATGATGAGAATATCAGGGTAAGAATAAAAGCACAGATAACTGAAGAAAATGCTGCGATAGATTCTGTAACCTCTATATGGATAGGTGCTGACTGGCTTGAAAGAGAGGTCTTCGATATGTTTGGAATTGTTTTTAAAGGGCATCCGGATTTAAGACGAATTCTAATGCCGGAAGATTATGACGAATACCCGCTGAGAAAAGACTTTGATGTACGAAACCGTGAACCTTCAAAAAAATCATTTCAAAAGGCGCTGCGTGAAGGTGGTTATTAATGGAAAGAGTTGAATTTGTAGAAGAACAAAGCAGCGACTCCAATCTAAGAAAAGAGTCAATGATCCTGAATATGGGCCCACAGCATCCCTCTACACACGGTGTTCTAAGGATAGTCCTTTACCTTGATGGTGAAATAGTACAGGAAGCTGTTCCTTACATTGGATACCTTCACAGAGGTATTGAAAAACTGTGTGAAAATATTACTTATCAGCAATGCCTGCCTTATACCGACAGGATGGACTATCTCGCTTCTATTTGTAACAACATAGGTTTTATTCTCTCTGTTGAAAAACTCCTCGGCATCGAAGACGAAATACCTGATAGGGCAAAAGTAGCCGAAGTAATATTATTTGAACTTGGAAGAATAGAATCACATCTCGTGGGCATTGGGACCAACGCGATGGACCTGGGTGCGATGAGTGCATTTCTTTTCTGCTTCAAGGAGAGGGAAAGGGTATATGACATACTTGAGATAGTCTGTGGTGCAAGGCTTACAACCTCTTATCCAAGGGTTGGCGGACTTCCTGACGAACTCCCTGATAATTTTGAAGAAGCTATAAGAAATTTTTTAAAAATATTCCCAAAAACACTTGATGAAGTAGATAAACTTCTCACAAGAAACAGAATTTTTATTGAAAGGACAAAGGGTGTAGCAAAAATAAGCGCGGAAGAGGCAATCAACTTTGGCCTGACAGGGCCTAATCTAAGGGGTAGCGGCGTTCCCTTTGACCTTAGAAAATCAAACCCTTACCTGAATTATGACCATTATGATTTTGAAATTCCTGTTGCAACAGACGGTGATGCCTATTCAAGATTCCTATGCAGGTTCGAGGAGATGAGGCAAAGCCTGAAAATAATAGAACAGGCAATTGACAACCTTCCGGACGGCCCTTACATAGCAGATTTACCAGACATAGTGCTTCCAGAAAAGCAGAAGGTTTATACACAGATGGAATCACTAATCAGGCATTTTGTGATAGTTTACAACGGGTTTAATACCCCTCCCGGAGAGATATATCACGGTGTTGAAAATCCCAAAGGAGAGCTTGGATATTACATTGTTAGCGATGGAACCGGTAAACCCTACAGGATACACGTCCGCGGCCCGTCTTTTGTAAACATGCAGGCACTACCAATGATGTCAAAAGGCAAACTTGTAGCCGACGTTATTGCCGCAATCGGAAGCATAGACATCGTACTTGGGGAAGTTGATAGGTAGAGCTATGGCAGAAAAAAACTAATGCTAAGGAACTTTATTCAAATCTTTATTTAGGAATTAAATCCCACATTCCGCAGTTCAAAAAAACTACTAAATAAGATATATTAGTATTAGTATTATTTTCTATTTAGGTAATCTATCCCAACCCTCTCGGTCCAAAACACTAACTTAAAAAGCAACA
>JAUXJP010000260.1 GCA_030624695.1 Candidatus Dadabacteria bacterium
AGTATGGGGGTTGACCTATATATAACAGGTGATGCAATTGAGATATATTATACGGCAAAAGATGCAGGTATGAATGTAATTTTTGCAGGTCATCATGCAACCGAAACGATAGGTTTAGCTGCATTACAAAAAGTTGTTGATAAACAAATGAAAACAAATTCTGTATTTATTGATTTGCCTACAGGGCTTTAATTTACTAAATAAACTTTAAATCAAAAAAATAGATATTAATATATTAAAACCGGGTATTGACGACTAATTGAAAAAGCAATATCCTTAAATCTTTTTTTCGGAGTAGAAAGTTGAGTACTGATTATATTAATATTTTTGATACAACACTAAGAGACGGAGAACAGGCCCCCGGCTGTGGTATGACAGCAGAGGAAAAGCTGAGAGTTGCCTACCAGCTCGAAAAACTTGGTGTTGATATTATAGAGGCAGGATTCCCAATTTCTTCAGAAGAAGATTTCCTTTCTGTTAAAACAATTGCCGAAAAAATTAAGAACTGCCAGATTGCCGGCCTTTGCCGCGCAAGTCAAAAGGACATTGACAGAGGCTGGGAAGCTGTAAAGTATGCAGAAAGGCCAAGAATACATACGTTTGTAGCCACATCTGATATTCATTTAAAACATAAGCTCAAAAAATCCAGGGAAGAAGTCCTTGAAATGATAAGCGGGGCTGTAAAGCATGCAAAAAACTACACAGACAACGTTGAATTTTCATGTGAAGATGCAACCAGGACTAATATTGAATATCTTTGCAAAGCAGTTGAAATAGCAGTTCAGTCCGGAGCTACCACTATTAATATCCCGGACACTGTTGGTTATACAGCACCTGATGAGTTTGGATATATAATCAGGACACTGAAAGAAAAGGTGCCGGACCTTGAGGATGTAATTCTAAGTGTACATTGTCATAATGACCTTGGCCTTGCAGTTGCTAACTCTCTCGCGGCTATAAAAGAAGGTGCCAGGCAGGTTGAATGTACTATTAACGGACTGGGTGAAAGAGCCGGAAACGCTTCGCTTGAAGAGATAGTTATGACACTTAAAACCAGGAATGACCTTTTTCCATTTCAAACCGGCATAAAAACTGAAAATATTTATCCTACAAGCAGGATTGTTTCCCAGGTAACAGGTGTAAATGTCCAGCCAAATAAGGCTATTGTTGGGGCGAATGCTTTTGCGCATGAAGCGGGAATACACCAGGATGGGGTACTTAAGCAGAAAATTACATATGAAATTATGGACCCGGAATCTGTAGGAATACCTTCAAACAAAATTGTCCTTGGCAAACATTCAGGAAGGCATGCATTTAAGAACAGGCTTGAAGAGTACGGATATTACCTTACGGATGAAAATATAGAGATAGCATTTAAAAAGTTTAAAGACCTTGCTGATAAAAAGAAATACGTATTTGATGAAGATATCGAAGCACTGATTAATGAAGAATTCCTTCGTTCTTCTGACTATTACAAACTTATTACGGTTAACTTTGCCGGCGGAACCGGAATGTCTCCAAATGCCACTATAAAACTCGAAATAGATGGTGAGGAAAAAATTGATTCTGAAAGCGGCGGCGGTCCTGTTGATGCAATTTATAAGGCAATAAAGAAAGCAACAGGTGAAAATCCAAACCTTGAAAACTATTCTGTTTCCTCAATTACCGGCGGTACAGATGCACAGGGCGAAGTCTCAGTAAGAATTTCTGAGAATGATATTTTTTCCCAGGGACACGGTTCTGATACGGACATTGTAGTTGCAAGTGCCAAGGCATTTCTAAACGCACTTAATAAACTGCGCTGGAGAAGGGAGCATCCCAAGGTCTCAAATGCTAAAGGAATCTAACGCATATGGCTTTTCCAAGTAATGTTATCAATAATCTGGTTGCCTCCGGCTACCCGGTTATCTATCTTGTATCATTTGATGAGAATTATGTTGAAAAAGCCATTAACAGTTTAGGTCAACAGT
This sequence comes from Candidatus Dadabacteria bacterium, assembly GCA_030624695.1. Classification (GTDB taxonomy): domain Bacteria; phylum Desulfobacterota_D; class UBA1144; order Nemesobacterales; family JAJCZQ01; genus JAJCZQ01. The sequence goes on from JAUXJP010000260.1 coordinate 1,971, forward strand.
TATTAGGTGAAAAATTTAACTTTAATATTTGGTCAGCCGATAGTATTGAAGTGGATTCTAACTGTTCCGATTCACTTGAAAAGGCAATAAACTCCTTTGACACAGGATTTCTGTTTGTTAAGGATCTGAATTTTTATATTAATGATCCAAAGATTATTCGAAAACTGAAAGATTTTTACAACTCAAGAATTGGTAAACCAGGAAAACATATTATTATTGTTTCAACTTCATTATATTTACCTCCTGATATTGAAAAAGAAATTACTGTTGTTGATATTCCACTTCCTGATTTTGATGAAACAAAGGGAATTCTTAAAACTATCCTTTCTGATGACAGGTATTCCGAACTCTCTTCACAAATAACACCTGATCTTGAAGATAAGTGTATTCATGGGTTACTTGGCCTAGGTGCAGCGGAAATGGAACTTGCACTTAAAAGATCTATGCTTGGTAAAAAAACAGTTGATGACACTTTCATAGATGATCTGCTGGAAGAAAAAGCACAGATTGTGCGTAAATCCGGAACTCTCGAATTCATAAGATCAAGAATTAGCATTGATCAGATTGGCGGACT
>JAUXJP010000186.1 GCA_030624695.1 Candidatus Dadabacteria bacterium
ATAAAACAACATTGCTAATTTCCCTGGGACTTGGCCTGCCTGATCCTGACATCTCCGATATGCCATCAGAATAATCCGGAAGAACTATCCTGAAAAGCTGCACAAAAACAGAACCCATAGACAGGTCGGTCATGTTATTACCCCTTCCGTCTATTGATCTGTAATTAGATGTATTAACAATTAATGGCAGATTATCTACCCTTTCAGGTTTATGTTTAATATTTCTAGCGGGTGATATAGTGTTCTTTTCTTCAATACTATCCGCATCCATAGGGGAATATATAAATAGTAGAAATATCGCAATGAATAGAGTAATAAAAGGTCTGATTGCCTGTCCCTCTCAATAGTTATTTACTATTTAAAACAATATAAACATTAATATATTTAAACTACTTTGCAAATAAGACTGTTCACATCGGACGAGCCAATTGTTTTCTTAGATTCTGAAATATATTCAGAATGACAGTTGAAAATCGAATATATTATTAAGCCCATAAATCCACAACTACCCTTCCGACCTGGCCACCTTTTAGAATTGTATCAATTTCATTGTCCAGTTTGTCCAGCGTTACAGTGCGTGTTAGTTTCTCAAGGTTTTCAAGTTTCCAGCTTGTTGCCATCATTTCCCAGATTTTTATTCTCCGTTGCATCGGGCAGCTTGCAGAATCAATACCAACAAGTGTTACTCCCCTTAGTATAAATGGATAAACATTTATACTAAGATCATGAGAGGCAACATTTCCGCAAGTAGTAACTACACCCCTTTGATTGGTGGATTTTATTGCAGTTGCCAGGATATCACCACCTACAGTATCAACAACTCCCGCCCAGTTGCCCTTTAAAAGAAGTTTCCCTGTATTGTCTGTTGAATCTTCCCTGCTAATGACTTCTGTAGCTCCTATGCTTTTCAGGAATTCTGCCTGTTCCATTTTTCCTGTCGAGGCAACAATTTCAAATCCGGATTTAGCCAATATCGCTACTGCCATACTACCAACTCCGCCTGTGGCACCTGTTACAAGGATTTTCCCGCTTACAGGGGTTATTTTATTTTCATTAAGCCGGAAAATAGATAGTGCAGCTGTAAATCCGGCAGTACCAAACATCATTGCTTCTTTAGCTGATAAACCGTCAGGAAGATTTAAAACCCACTCCGAAGGGACCCTGATATATTGTCCAAACCCGCCGGATGTATTCATTCCAAGGTCATAGCCATGCACTATCACCTTATCACCTTTGTTGAAATCTATTGTGGAAGTTTCTTCAACCGTACCTGCTGCATCAACACCCGGCGTATGGGGAAAATTTCTGGTTACACCCCTGTCTCCGGAGGCAGAAAGTGCATCCTTATAATTAAGGGATGAATATTCAACTTTTACCAATACTTCCCCTTCAGGCAGATCACTTATGCTTCTGTTAGCAATCTCTCTTTTAAACTCTTTTCCCCCTGATTCACTAACCAAAATCGCTCTGAACTTTTCATTACTCATTAAAAACTCCCATTCAATTTAATTATATATCTGCTCCACTTAACTTAAATACAAATATAGACTGAATCAATTATTTTCAGAAAATTATTGTATAACTATTTTTTTAAAGAAATTGAAGAAAACATCAGTACACTATTTTCCTTATAGAAATATTAATTTTACTCAGCCCTATGGAGGTAGGTTTTGAAAATCAAAGTATTTATTGCAGACGATCACGACATAGTTCGTGAAGGTATCAAATCAGTAATTAAAAGGGACAACTTATTAGAAGTAGTTGGAGAAGGTAAAAACGGCCTGGAGGTATTGGCATTTGCCAGGAACAACAATGCCGATGTATACGTTGTGGACCTTTATATGCCAGACAACGATGGACTGGACACGATCAGCAAATTAATAAAACTTGATTCAAATGCCAAGGTAATTGTTCTAAGTGTATACGAAGACAGGAATACGGTACTTAGAGCCTTTAAATCCGGCTGTAAAGGATATGTTACAAAGGTGAAAGCCGCTGAAGAAATAATAGATGCCATCAATAAAGTAAACTGCGGGGGTTATTTTATTAGTGAAGAAATAAGTGACTATATTTTTGAAGTATATTCCAACAACTTCGATGAAAGCCTTTTTAACGAGTCAGAACTTCTTTCTATGAAAGAAAAGGAAGTACTAAAATTTATTGCCGAAGGAAAATCAAGCAAGGAAATTTCCTCTGTTATGGGAATATCCTTTAATACCGTAAACGTTCACAGGAACAACATTATGCATAAGTTAAACCTTCATAAAACTGCGGAACTTGTCAGGTATGCAATAAAGGAAAGGATTGTCAGCATTTAGTATTACTACTATCACTACCTGTTGCTTAGATAAAAATAGTTAATATATTTACACTATGGCTAAGGCAAAAGTGTTGGGTATTGGTGGTATATTTTTCAAAAGTGAAGAACCGGGGAAACTTTCTTCTTGGTATAAAAAATGGCTCGGATTTGATCTTGAATCGGGAAATTCATCTTCATTTAAGCATGAATCATTACCAAATGGTTCATTTTCAGTGTGGGCTCCTTTCTCTAGCGATACTGAATATTTTGAACCCGCAAAGAAAGATTTCATGATTAACTTAATAGTTGACGACCTTATTAATGCTCTTGTACAAGTAAAAATGGGCGGAGCCGAAGTCCTTGATGACGTTCAGGAACATGAATATGGTATGTTTGGCTGGTTTATTGATCCTGATGGAAATAAAATTGAACTCTGGCAGCCAAAAAAGAAATAGTTTTTAACTTTAATGAAATCAGTATTATCAACTTGAAATAATTACCCAGACATAATTCAGAAAAAGTTTATGCCCGGGAATTTATAAGAATAGATATTTAACTCTTTACATTCGTCTTGTTATTTCAATTAAATGGTAACCAAACTGAGTTTTTACAGGCCCATGTACCTTGTTAACCTCTTTTATGAAAACAACTGCGTCAAACTCGGGGACCATTTGGCCTGGTCCGAACTCACCAAGATTTCCGCCGGCCTTGCCTGATGGGCACTGTGAATGCTCTTTTGCCACTTCACCAAAGTCTGCACCCCCTTCAATCTGGTTCTTTAAATCGTTACAAATCTCTTCAGTTGATACTAATATATGTCTCGCAGTTGCTACACACATTTTAAAACCTCCGGTATTTATAAATTAAATATAATTATAGCCCCAAAATCAGTCAGAAAGAAAATATAATATTCTTTATATTCAATTTATTAAGCTTTATGTATTATATGTAAGAGGTGAGTTAAATGAAAAAATATTTTATAGGAC
>JAUXJP010000140.1 GCA_030624695.1 Candidatus Dadabacteria bacterium
CCCGAGTTCTTCTGCAAGTTGAATCCCAACTTGTACTGATTCATCATCAATGATTTTCATACCTGTTAACACAAAATCCACGCCACCAATCTTCTTTATCTCACTGGCTACGATTTTGGCTATTGTGTAGTTATCCGTTTCTGCAAAACCATCATCTTTAATGTGCACTCCGGAGTCTGCTCCCATGGCAAGTGCCTGTCTGATAGCCTCAATTACCCTTGCAGGGCCGGCGCTTACTATTATTACTTCTCCACCGAGTTTTTCCCTTGTTTGGATTGCTTCTTCAACAGCAAATTCATCATAAGGATTAAGTATCCATTTTACATCTTCGGTATCTACACTGTCACCGCTTGATGAAACAGCTACCCTTGCCTCTGTATCAAGAGTCTGACTTACGAATACAACAATTTTCAATTTATTGTACCTCCTAAAATTTCTTTACCCCTGGATATAATTGAAAGGATAATCTGTGTATGCTTTGGGAGTAAGAACAATTCTGCTATAATAACGCCCAAAACAAAAGACATGAAATTATATATTGTGGATAGAGGTTGTCAAGACTCACATAACACCCTTTATTCATTCAAATAAACCAAAAAATGAATCTTGCTAATATACTACTGCTGGCATTTGTAATTGTAACGTGGGGATATTCATGGGTGCTTATGAAACAGGCGCTTGATTATATGCAGCCTATAACTTTTGTAGCCCTCAGGATTGCGATTGGCGGCCTTGTGATTTTACCTTTTATTTTAAGAAATAAAAATTTCAGGCCCGCAAGTTTCCTGAATAGAAACTATATTGTTCTCGGCCTTCTTCAGACAACTGTAATGTTTGGCCTAATTATTTACGGCATGAAATTTGTCACGGCGGGGAAAACAGCCGTAGTTCTATATACAATGCCTGTATGGACAAGTTTTATGCTCCACTTTTTATTAAAAGAACGTCTTAGCCGCAGGCAGTGGGTTGGAGTATTTTTCGGGTTCCTGGGAATTATTTTTATCCTGGGCTGGGATACCCTTGTTCATCAGAATGTTTATATTGTTTTTGGAGAGTTCCTTATTCTCATGGCCGCCCTTGCATGGGCTTATGCAAACATCTGGATAAGAACCCGTCTTAAGGATGAGAACCCTGCACTGCTTAATGGTTATCAGCAGCTTATAGGAGTATTTTTCCTGATAATGCTGGCAATATCCACGGAAGGGCTTTTTGAAGTTAAATGGACCTACTATTCCGTATATACAATCCTTTTTACGGGTATTGTTGCCTCCGCTTTTAATTTTTCTGCATGGTTTTACCTGATCAATAAAATTGATATCAACATTACAACATACTCATCACTTCTAGTACCGGTTTTTGGCCTGCTATTTGACTGGTATATACTCGGCACTAAAATTGACCCTGGTTTAATAGTCGGAGGTTTCTTTATTATTTTTGGAATATTCAAAATTTCCAGAAAATAGATTTAAAAATAAGGTGCAAGAAGCTCAAGCATCTCGTTATGAATAAGGCTGTTTGAAGCGACGAGCCGACCGTCGTAGATTGAAAACTTGCCACCCTTTAGATCGGTAACCTTTCCACCGGCTTCCTCCAGGATTAGACTGCCTGCAGCCATGTCCCAGGGGTTAAGTCCAAACTCCCAGAAAGATTCATACCGCCCACAGGCTACGTTGCAAAGATCAAGCGCTGCGGAGCCGTCTCTCCTTACGCCCTGTGCCCTAAGGGCCAGACTTTTTAGTATTTCGATAAATTTATCCATTATATCTTCTTCGGGGTGATGAAATGTTCCAGAAACAACTAGGGAATATTCAAGAAATTCTACGCCGGAAACTTTTATATCCGAACCGTTTAATTCTGCGCCCTTGCCTTTTTCTGCACTGAACATTTCGTTATGTACCGGATCATATACAAGACCGCAGATAACTTCACCCTGGAATTCAAGCGCGATTGATACACTGAAATAGGGATAGCTGTGTGAATAATTCATCGTACCGTCGAGTGGGTCAATGAGCCAGATATAATCGGAGCTGTTTTCAAGATTTTTGCCGCTTTCTTCCGCAAGTACATCGTGTGTGGGAAAGTTGTTTTTAATTATAGAGAGAATGACCTCCTCACACTCCGTATCCACTTCGGTGAGAATATTATTTTTTCCCTTTGTATCTTTAAAGCTGACAGACTTAATATTATTAAGATTTCTTAGCTGGATTTCGCCCGCTTTTATGGCTGCATTCTTTGCTATTTTTAAATAATCCATAATTTCTGAACAGATATTTAAATTAATATAATTTGTATTATAGTATTTCCTTCAAATTCAATTGGTTATTACAAAAAATGCTACAAATTATATTAATTGGCTTTGGAGGTGCAATCGGTGCACTTTCAAGATATACATTATCTAATCTGATTTCTAAAAGTTTTCAAACTAATTTTCCCCTTGGGACTCTCGGGGTCAATCTGCTTGGCTGTTTTATAATTGGGATTGTATGGCAGTTTTCTGAACACTACTCAATCGAGAAAAATCTCAGGCTGTTCTTTTTTCTAGGCCTGCTGGGAGCCTTTACCACTTTTTCCACCTTTGGCCTTGAGAGCCTCCACCTCTTTAAAGACGGTTATATGAAATCAGCACTTCTTAACATATTCCTCAACAACATTCTCGGCATAGTCCTTGTACTGCTCGGAATATATATTTACAAAATAATTTTTATAAAATAATACGGCCTTCTGTTGAACCCTTGGATTAACTAATTAAAATAGTGGACAGAATGAAGATAGTATTCGGAAGTGATGAAAAAAACCATCTCACTGATTTTGTAATAAGTGAATTGAAGAAGAAGGATCATGAACTCGTTCTTCACGGGCCAATCGCAGGTGAAGAGATTGGATGGACAGATGTGGCAATGATAGTTGCAGAAAGGGTTGCATCAGGCGAAAGTGATCAGGGTATAGTTTGCTGCTGGACCGGGACCGGTGTTTCAATCGCAGCAAATAAAGTCCCGGGTATAAGGGCCGCACTTTGTGCTGACGCTGAAACAGCAAGTGGGGCAAGAAAATGGAATAATGCAAATATACTTGCCATGAGCCTAAGAACAACATCTAATGCTCTTGCAGGGGAAATTCTCGAGGCATGGTTCGATTCTGTTCCTGAAGACAGTGAAGAAGAAAATATTAATAAAGTTAATGAAATTGAGAAAAAATATTCGAAATAAACGGTTTTGAAATATGAAAGATAAATATAATGTTGCTATAGTAGGTGCTACAGGTGCAGTAGGCCGTGAGATGATGGATATTCTTGATGAACGAAATTTTCCGCTTGGAGAGCTTAGGCTTTTAGCCTCAGAGAGATCCGCAGGAAAAGAAATTAAATTTAAAGGGAATAACCTGACTATTCAAAAGCTTGACCATGACAGCTTCGGTGGGATTGACATAGCACTATTCTCAGCCGGGTCTTCAAGAACAAAAGAATTTGCAGACTCTGCAGTAAGTGCCGGAGCAGTGGTAATTGACAACAGCTCTGCCTACAGGCTTGACCCTAAAGTTCCACTTGTAATACCGGAAATAAACCCCGGGGCAATCAAGGATCATAAGCAAAAGGGAATAATAGCAAATCCTAACTGCACTACTGCCGTTACCATTATGGCGTTGAAACCGCTACATGATTTAGGAAAAATTAAAAGGGTTATAGTTACGAGTTTCCAGGCGGTTTCAGGAGCCGGTGCAGGTGGCCTTCGAGAATTGGAACAACAGACCATGGCATGGGCTAATTCAGAGGAATCAGAATCAGAAACTTTTCCTCACCCAATTGCCTTTAATGTAATTCCACAGATTGACGTTTTTCAGGACAATGGTTACACAAGGGAAGAAATGAAGCTTCACAATGAAACCAGGAAGATTCTTGATGATAACACTATTAATATCACAGCAACTACAGTTAGGGTACCTGTATTCAGGGCACACTCCATTTCAGTAAATATAGAAACTGAAAATAAGATAACAGCATCTGAAGCCAGAATGGCTTTTGAAAATTTTCCCGGGGTAAAGGTTATGGATGACCCCAAAAATGCTGTTTACCCAATGCCGCTC
>JAUXJP010000027.1 GCA_030624695.1 Candidatus Dadabacteria bacterium
AGGAAGACGGTATTGCAGAAATTGCAGAAATTGCTACAGAGGTAAATGATTCAACAGAAAATATAGGTGCCAGGAGGCTGCATACCATACTCGAAAAACTTCTTGACTAAATTTCGTATAATGCACCCGACATGAACAAAACCAAAATTGTTATTGATGCAGGCTATGTAAATGAAAAAATTGCAGATATAGTCAAGGACAGGGACCTTAGCAGGTACATCCTCTAATTTTAACTTCTAATAATTCAAAATTAATATTCCTAGGCTTCAATCTTCTTACAAGATTGAAGCCTAATTATCATATTGTTGTTATTTTGTTTTCAAACCTCGCAACACCCTTCTTGTTTTGACGGGCAGGAAACAGAACCGTACGAACAAAATACACAGCAATCACCTTCTGTAGGTTTTAAGACTCGATTGCAATTTGTACATTCATAGAAATACCGGCAGGAATTAACCGGCATTATTTCCACTTTTTCAAATCCGCACCCAGGGCATTTTATAACCGAATTAAGTTTCATTTTTTATTCCCGGTTTTAAAGTTTCTTTAACACTATTATTAATGAAGGTGCTTTTTACCATCATTATGAATATGCACATTCTGTTTTTTTTCCTTTCCTTGTTTATGATCATGTCCATTTTGCATTATTTTAGTTTCATTTCCCATCGCTTTATACTCTTTTTCAGACATTTCGTGTAAATGGTTCAAAAATGCAACTATTGCCCAGAGATCTTCGTCACTGTGAGTCGGGCCGTATGCCGGCATACCAGTCATTTTAATTCCGTTTTTAATGATCCAGAATATCTCTTTATCATTCCACTCTTCAATTATTTCCTTGTTATTCAGTTCAGGAGGTTTTGGATAAAGGCCATCGGCAATAACAGTAGCAGATTTTCCGGGAGCAGCATGACAAGTTACACACATTTCATCATAACCCTTATAACCGTTTAATATTAATTTTTTATCGTCCAGGTTTGGAACTTCTATATTTTTTGAATTTGCCTTAATGGATTTTTCCTTCATCATATGAATGGCAGACTCGGTTGCTTTCATATGCGGTATGGTTGCAGATAAATTATAAAATCCGGAATAGATAAAAATAAAAGAAACAATTGCTATAATAAGCAAAGTTAAAATTGAACCAATAAAAATATTTTTCATATTAAGCACCCTTAAAAAATTATCTTTTATTTAATGACCATCCTCTCCATAATGAATAAACTATGGGGATTATTAACAGTGTGAGCAATGTTGAGGTAACAAGTCCCCCAACCATTGGAGCAGCTATTCTCTTCATTACGTCAGCACCTGTACCAACGCTCCACATTAAAGGTAATAGTCCAAGCATTGTTGACATAACAGTCATCATCTTTGGCCTTACACGCTGTACCGCACCATCTATAATTGAATCGTGAAGATCAGCCTGGCTTTTTAGCAACCCATTTCTTTGCCACTTTTCATACGATTCATCAAGGTAAATTATCATTACAACCCCCGTTTGTGCTGCCAAGCCGGCAAGCGCAATCATCCCAACCCATACAGCTACACTAAGATTAAATCCAAGAAAGTATAAGAGCCAGATACTTCCAACCAATGCGAAAGGAACAGATAAAAGAACAATCAGTGTTTTAGCTATCGATTTAAAGTTGATAAATAAAAGAAGAAATACAATTACAATGGTAAGAGGTACAACAATTTTAAGTTTATTTTTTACTCTTTGCAGATATTCATACTGCCCGGCCCATTCAATAAAATATCCCGGTGGAAGGTTTACTTCGCGCTCTATCAACTCCCTGGCATTATTGACATAGCCTTCATAATCTTTTCCTTCAACATCAACAAATATGTAACCCACTTTTTGACCATTTTCGTTTCTAATCTGAGGCGGGCCGGTATTAAAATTCAGATCGGCCAGCAGTGACATTGGTACCTGTGCACCGGTTGGGGTTGGTATCAATATCCTTTCAAGATCACTTATATCTGCCCTGAATTCTCTTTTATATCTTACATTTATCGGGTACCGTTCCTGTCCCTCAACAGTATGTGAAATGTTTTTACCTCCAATTGATGTTTCTATAACATCTTCAACATCTCCAACTGTAAGGCCGTATTTTGCTACTTCTTTACGGTCAATATCAAAATCAAGAAAATATCCACCAGTAACTCTTTCAGCAAACACGCTTCTTGTTCCGGAAAGACCTGATAAAACATTCTCAATTTTTACCCCAATTTCCTCAATCTTTTCAAGGTCAGGCCCAAAAACCTTAATACCCAGATTACTCCTGAATCCGGTAGAAAGCATTTCTGTCCTGGTTTGAATTGGCATCCAGAAGATATTGGCCATACCAGGAAACTTAACCTTCTGATTCATCTCCTTGACCAGCTTTTCCCAGGTCATGCCTTTTCGCCATTGATCTTTAGGCTTAAGCGTAATAACTGTTTCAACCATACTTAGAGGTGCAGGGTCAGTGGCAGTCCTGGCACGTCCTATCTTTCCAAAAACTCTTTCAACCTCAGGAAATTCCATCAGCATTTTATCCTGGATATTTAGTATCCTTGAAGCTTCAGTTATGGACATCCCGGGCACTGCAGTAGGCATATATAAAATTGTCCCTTCATTTAAGGGGGGCATAAATTCCGAACCAAGTTTGAAAAAAGGGATTAAAGTAATTACAAAGATAACTAAAGCAGTTGTAATTACGGATTTTTTAAATTTTAGTACAAATTTTACAACGGGGTCATAAATACGGATTAATACTCTGCTAATTGGATTTTTATCCTCTGATCTGACTCTTCCTTTAATCAGCATGATAATTAATGCAGGAGTTAAAGTTATTGCCAAAATCGCTGCAAAAAGGAGCGCTGAAGTAGTTGTATACGCTAATGGCTTAAAAAGCCTTCCTTCCTGGGCTTCAAGGGTAAAAACAGGTAAGAATGAAACAGTTATAACCAAAATAGCAAAGAAAATGGGTTTACCAACTTCTTTCATCGCATCAGTAATTATCTTAACCCTGTCTCCATGTTCACCTTCATCCTGCCACTTTTCTAACCTTTTATGGACATTTTCAACGAGAACAATTGATGCATCTACCATAACACCGATAGCTATGGCTAATCCTCCAAGAGACATAATATTTGAGGTAAGTTTTAAGTAATACAGTGGAATAAAAGCCATGAGCAATGCAATTGGTATTGTTAGAATTGGTGTTATGGCACTTCTGAAATGAAACAAAAATAGAATTATGACAATACTAACAATAATGCTTTCCTCTATGAGTTTTTCTTTCAGTGTACTTACAGCATTTAAAATTAAGTTAGACCTGTCATAAGTAGTAACAATTTCCACTCCTTCAGGTAGTGAGGATTGAATACTTTTAATTTTTTCTTTTACACCATTAATAACTTTTAATGCATTTCCACCGTAACGCATTATTACAATTCCACCCACTGTCTCACCTTTTCCATCAAGCTCTGCAAGGCCTCTTCTCATATCAGGGCCCAACTGAACAGTAGCTACATCTTTTATGTAAACGGGTGTGCCGGAAGAACTGGTTTTAATCGCAATGTCTTCTATGTCTTCTATTGATTTTATGTATCCTCTTCCCCTTACAAAATATTCAGTAGAGGTAAACTCTACTACCCTGCCCCCTACGTCGTTATTACTTCTTCGTATAGAATTAATTATGCTTTCGAGAGATATATCGTAAGCAAATAACTTATTAGGATCTATTTCAACCTGGTACTGCTTCACATAGCCACCCACGCTTGCCACTTCAGCAACACCGGGCACAGACTCAAGCCAGTACCTGAGGTACCAGTCCTGAAAAGTTCGGAGTTCAGCTAAATCATTATTTCCTGATTTATCGACTAGTGCATACTGATATACCCATCCTACACCTGTTGCATCAGGACCAAGTGTAGGGGTGACCCCCTCCGGAATCTTTCCTGATACTTCGTTCAAATACTCCAGTATCCTGCTTCTTGCCCAGTATATATCAGTACCGTCCTCAAAGATTATGTATACAAACGATAGTCCGAAGAAAGACTGGCCCCTTACAAATTTTACATTTGGTGCAGCAATCATTGTAGTTATAATAGGATAAGTTATTTGGTCTTCAACAAGGTCGGGGCTCCTGCCTTGCCATTCGGTAAAGACAATTACCTGTACATCCGAAAGATCAGGAATTGCATCAAGAGGAGTATTCTTCATTGCCCAAAAGCCCCAGGCTGTAATGAATAAAACAATCATAATTATTAAAAATCTGTTTTTTGAGCTGTATTCTATTATTTTTTCAATCATTTACTTTCTCCGAAAGTTACATTTTCTTTTCTTATATCCTGGTTTTAGTTCATGTGTTGATTATGATTCATTTCTTCATTCTCTTTAGGAATAGCTTCAGGATAAAGTTCAAGGTTTTGATCAGTATCATTGTTTACATTATTGTTTATCTTCATTTTTGAACCATTATTTTCTGTTGAATCATCTCCCCAAGTAGCAACAGCAGCCTGCACTTTGCTTTCTGAATCTATAAGAAAATTTGCCCGTGAAACTACTTCTTCCCCTTCATTTAATCCCTTCATTACTTCGTAGTAACCACCTGCTTTTTGACCGACCATTACATTCCTGATTTGCATTACTCCATCACCCTTACTAACGAACACAATGTCCTGTTTGCCCGTCCTGAGTAATGCACTCTCTGGTATAGTCAGTTTTTCTCCCATTGGTTTAAGGAGATTTACATTCGCGTACATTTCGGGCAGGAGCTTTAAATCAGGATTGTCAAACTCAAGACGGACTTTAATAGTTCTTGTCTTTTGGTCTATATGAGGTGAAATAAAAGTAACCTCCCCTTTAAACTCTTCTCCCGGAAAAGAAGTAAGGGTCATTATTGCAGTATCTCCTAATTTTACTAATGGTATCTCATTTTCATATATATCAACCTGGACCCATACGGTGGAATGATCCGCTATTACATATAACATTTCCTCTGGTTTTACATATTGATTTTCATATACATTTTTTTTCATGACGTGCCCGGATATAGGCGAATAGATAACCAGGCTTTTTTTAACTTTTCCCGACTTTTCCAGTTCCCTGATTTGTTCATCTGTTATATCCCAGAGTTCCAGCCTCCTACGCGATGAATTAAGAAGTGATTTCCCGGCTTCTGATATCTCGGGAAATTCACTGTTTTCCAATAATTTCTCTGATTTAAGTGCCAGAAGGTATTCTTCCTGTGTTGAAACTAATTTAGGGCTGTATATAGTAAAAAGTGGATCACCTTTCATTACATGCTGCCATGTGTAATCTACAAATACCCTGTCAATCCAGCCGTCTATCTTTGTATGAATATGTTCGATTTTAGTTTCGTCCATCTCGACAATACCTACGGTCCTGATCTCTTTATCGAGTTGCCTGTAAGCAACCGTCTGGGTCTTTACACCTATTAACTGCTGCCTTTCCGGGCTTACTGTAAATTTCGATTTAGACTCACTGCCATTTGCTTTGCCCGGGACTACCCCAATTCTGCTATCGTCATGTTTCTTAATCCCAGACATGTCTTCCCCGTCTTTATTTTTATCTGCTTCATCCGAAAATTTGTTTTCAGCCGTTTCTGGCTGAAAATTACCTTTTTTATAAACCGGTGTTGATTCCATACCGCATATAGGACATTGATCCGTCTTCTCCAGACGAATCGAAGGGTGCATCACGCAGGTCCAGTAATCAATTTGACCTTCTTCATCAAACACCGGTTTATAATCATGTTCCGGGTCTTGAGAATTTTGAGTAATTTTATTAATGATAGGGATATTCGCTGCGAAATAATACAGACCCCCCGCAATTACCATAAATAAAATTAATAAAATAATATTTTTTATTTTTTTGCTATTCATTTAGATCTTCTCCAATAGTATGATTAATCTCTTCAGATTCATCTGATGTTAATGTTGCTTTGCTTATAATTTCCATGCCGCTTAATTCTTCAATCTTGACCAATGCTTTCTGATATACAGTTAATTGGTCGTAATATTCAAGCTCAAAATTAAAAAGAGTTATTAGGTTGTTTAGTAGTGTTAAAAAATCGACATCTCCTACCTGGTAACCTGATATTGCGGATTCAAGTGAAAGCGAGGACTGTGGTATAATGCCGCCCCTGTATAGTTCCATAAGTTTTTCAGCTGTCTGCGCTGTTATAAAATTATCCTTAACCTGAAACAATAAGTTGTCTTCAACTGCATCATAATTTTCCTTTGCTTCAAGTAGGTTAAGATTGGCTTCTTCAACACCAAATCGCTCTTTTTTCCAGAAATATAATGGGACCCTGAGACCAAGGCTTAATTGCCAGATATCATCAAAGTTCCCACTTCCTCCACTTCGGTTAAAGTAAGTCCCGCCTATAATAAAATCGGGAAGATACTGTTTTTTTGCAAGATTTAAGGATTCTTCTCTGCTATCTACAATCTCGGAGCTTGAATGTATTAAAGGTGCTTGTTCCTGGGTTATTTTGGAAATATCATCTATATTTAAAACAAATTCTGCTTTAATAACTTTTTCAGGCTTACCTAAAGTGGAATCAAGTGGGCGGTTTAATAATTTTTTGATTTTGTATTCAATGGATTGATTCTTTTCGTTCAGAAGCTGTAATCTTTCAATAAATCTTGATACTTCAACTTGTGCTTTTAGTACATCCTGCTGCAAACCAATACCAACTTCGTATTTTACTTCCGCAACTTTGGCAAATTTTGAAAGCAACTCTTTATTTTTAGTAGTTATTTCAATTGATTTATTGATAAAAAACCAATCAAAAAAAGCGGTTTTTAAATCTGCAATAATTCTTTTTGAAATTGCATCGGCCAACCACTTTTGAGATTCTGCATTCTCAACTGCAACTTTTTCTTTTGTAGAGAGTTTGCCGGGGAAAGGGATTTCCTGAATGAAAAAGACCTGGACATCTGATCTCGGGTCATCTCCCAGGGTTATTTCATCAAAACTCACATTCTTAATTCTTCCCCCGATTATGGGATTAGGAAGGGCACCTTCCTGTGAGGGTCTTTTAGTAGTGGCCAAATATCTATTCTTTGAGGCATTTATTTCTGGATTATTTAATAAAGCCTCAATTACAAGTGAGTCTAAATTTACAACCCCACCTGCATTCACTTCTTCACAGTTTATTATAAAAATTGTTAATATTAATAAAAAATACTTCATATCTATCTCCAATACACATGCATATGTGTAAATATTTATTTAAATGATTAATACAAAATCAAATAAAATGATCTTAACCAAGATCGATTATTGGGATAGAATCAAATAAGGAAAGAAGATTTGGAAATAAATATTTTTGGCGGACTATGATTTTTTATATTATTGTCTCTAAAATTATCCATTTTTTGGATATTACTCTGGAGACTGAAATAATTTATTATTGAAACTGTTAATGCTGGTCTAATTAAGTCATAATCAATTTGATAAGTAACAGCTTTAATACAACAGCTTTGATTTTCACTATTTTTCTTTGCCTGAATATTTAAATCCAAGGTTGTGTGATGAACCATTTGAACACTGCTATTATTATGGCAGGATGGTTTAGTTTCCTTAGTTAAATTAAAATTAGATGTGTGGACACCACTGTAGCATCCAATAACAACTAAAATTAGCAAAAGATTTAAATACCTCATATATTAATAGTATATAACCATATATATTTTTAATCCAATATAAATATACGTGTTTATAGCATAAAAGTTTTGTGTACAATTATTTAAAACCACTCTTTTAACCGAAAGTGTTTAACAGTTTAACAAAAAATTTTAATGCAAAGAAAATATATATAGTTGCTTAAAATATGTGCATATAATTTATTAAAATTGTATTATATTTTAAAATATTTAATATTATCAGTCGCTTAGAATTAATGTTTGCCTGCGGCATGTTTATTGACTTTAAATAAACATATAGAACGTGACCAACGGAAATAATTTGAAATTTGACACTTACGAAACCGAAGGATTTTATGATGAAATATTTGAAGCCCCGGGCAAACCCCGGAAGGGCAGCAGGCTTCTCATTGAAAGATTAAAATCTTTTCCCTACGAAGAAATACAGAGAAGACAAAAATCAGCTGAGGCCGCATTATTTAATATGGGTGTAACCTTTACCGTTTATAAAGACGAGAAAAACCTTGAGCAGATATTTCCCTTTGATATAATACCGAGAATAATTGAGTCTGAAGAATGGCAGAAACTTGAAAAAGGCCTCCGGCAAAGAATTTATGCACTTAACCTTTTTATCCATGACATATACAACGATAAAAAGATTTTAAAAGATAAAATAGTCCCTGAAGAACTTATATACGGTGGGCAAAGTTATTTAAAGCAGTGCGAGGGACTTAATCCACCCCACAAGATATGGAACCATATTACCGGCACTGATATAATCAGGGACAAAAACGGTGAATTCTACGTCCTTGAAGACAATCTCAGGTGTCCATCAGGTGTTTCATATGTCCTGGAAAACCGCCAGGTCCTGAAGAGAACATTCCCTAAGGTATTTGATGACTCCAGGGTAGAGGCAGTAGATGATTATCCCAACCGCCTTTTTGATTCACTG
>JAUXJP010000234.1 GCA_030624695.1 Candidatus Dadabacteria bacterium
AGATGTTACTCATCTCTCCTTACCTCTATTGCGTGTGGGTACGGCGGGTCTTGCCCTTTGCGGGGTTAAAGGCCCGTTTTTTATTTCTGAATACAAATGTTTGCAACAGTTTTTGTTTTTGGTAATATAATGAACCTTAATTTTCATATATTGCCCGGATAGCTCAGTCGGTAGAGCAGAGGACTGAAAATCCTCGTGTCGGCGGTTCAATTCCGTCTCCGGGCATGTTATCTTCCTGAATTATTTTAATCTGCCGTTTATCATATATTCCCAAGTAATCGAAAATTGTTTAAATCCTTAAATTATTTAAATATAAAAAAGCTTGATATAACAAGTATTTATAGTATAAAATTCTATATATAGAGCTTTAACTAATCATAATCGGAGGGGTTTCATGAGATTCGGTGAATACCTAAAGAGTAAAAGGAAACAAAAGAGCGTAACCCAGGAAGACCTGGCACGTAGCCTCAATGTTTCGAGTGTGTTTATACATCAACTGGAGACAGGCAAAGTTGATGCACCTTCTTACGAAAGATGTGAACAGCTTTCAACTATACTCAATGTTGGTATTGAGGAGTTATGGAATGTTGCGAGAAGGGAAAGACTTAAAAGGTTTATGCAAAAGGAAGAGATTGTAGATGATAATCTTGAGGTACTTGGAAAAGAGGAAAAACTACTAATCAAATTATTCAGAAGCCTTGATGATGATATGAGAAAAGATTTCAGTGGAATGGTGTTTATGTTACTTCGTCATTCACAAAGTGAGGAACTCCAGAAAGTACTCGATGAGTTTATGAAATGTGGCTAAGAGAGAATTTTTCGACAATTGGTAAAATAGTTGCGATTGAACTGAGCATATTGATGCTTATCGGGGTGGTATTTTATTTTCAGTACAGCAGTGCCAAAGATGAATTTGTAGATAAAACAAGGGCTATAGCCGAGACAATAGGTGAGCAGGCAAGTACCTATTTTTCAGATATTGGAAAGCAGCCCACTAGTGATGAATTTTATCTTTTCCTTGATGAAAGACTGGGAAGAAAAAAGTTATTTAATACTTTTGAAATTGCTCCAAAGTTTTTCAGTGTTGTTTTTAAAGAAGATGTGGTAAAAGGCTCGGTAAACGGATATTTTCTCAAGGATTTTTATCCACAGGAAGGGTTTTCCGTAAAGAAGAACAAGGGGAACATTTCTGTTACTGTTCCGTTTGTTACACGTGATGCCGCCGAACCATTCGGAATTGTCAAAATTGGTTCGGATAATGCAACTCTTCTTAAGAAGGTATTTGCCGATAATTTTCTTCTTTATCTGGCAATGTTGGTAGTGTTTAATAACCAGGCCTTTATTGTTTACCTGTTTACAAAGAAGAAAAAGGAAGAAGAATTTGTTGATAAAGGATATCTCAAAGAACATTCAATCGGGGCATTAAAGATAATGCACAAGGTTCTTGGTGATATTATTGATGATCATCATACAACAGATGAAAAAACTGCGGATCAGGCAAAGCAAAATGATCCTACGAAAAACGTAATATCAATTACAAAGTTAATGACAAAGAAAGAAAAATGAGAAGATATATACCAGTATTAATAATATCGATTTTATTGTCTGCATTTCTTATCGGGTGTGATAGTGCGGGTGATAACGGAGATGCGGTTGTTCTTGACGGCCCTATACTGGAAACCATAGCGAGAACAGGTGTATTTGAATTTAACGGTGCTGTAATCAATATTTCTAACGAACCTGTCTCTTCTATTTTTGTTTTAATCATTTTAAAAGATGAAACCGGTGAAACAATAGAAGTTAACTCTGTTAGTGTACTTGGCGAGTCAGAAGAACTCCTTCTTATGCCTTCTGAAAGTGCGTTCTTTACAATCACTTTTGAGACTGATCCAAGCACTATTTTTTCCAAGGAAGTTGAGATTTACTATGATGAATTTCTGCTCCCTGAATAGTATTATCCCCCTATAAAACCATTCTTTTTACAAAATACCCATAATTCCCATAAAAGCATTAATCATAAGTAGTTATATCAACTAGTTAATTATCATTATTAATTATCTGAAAATTATATAGTTGTTGCCAAAAAATAAAATAAACCTATAATTACAATATAATAGGTTGAGGTACTTAAAGGGACTTTTTAAATTACTTAAATTTAGCTTGATAAAGAAAAGTAATGATGTTTAAATTAGTTATTCCTTAGAGGAGGGTGAAGTGTTTTTTGGGAATAAAGGTATTATCGGACTTGATATTGGATCCGCAAGTTTAAAGCTTGCAGAACTGAAAAGCAGTAGAAGTGGCTACCAGCTAAAGAATATCGGCGAAGCTATTCTTCCGCCCGGCTCAATAGTAAAAAAAGTCATTACAAACAGAGATGCCGTAGCTGGAACACTTTCAACTTTTGTAAGAGATTTGGGAGTTAAGAATAAGAATGTTGTTATCTCCATATCCGGCCATTCCGTAATAATAAAGAAAGTAACTCTTCCTTCAATGTCTAAAAATGAATTAGCAGAATCAATCCCCTGGGAGCTTGAACAGTACCTTCCCCAGAGCGTCGAAGATGTAAATTTTGACTATCAGGTACTACCCGAGGTTTCTCCCGAAGGAAATATGGACGTTCTAATTGTTGCTGCAAAGAAAGATATTACAAATGACTATGTTTCATTGGTAAGAAGCGTCGGACTAAACCCTATGATAGTTGATGTTGATGTATTTGCCTTAGAGAATATGTACGAGGTTAACTACTCTGATGTTGGTGCTGTGATAGCACTTGTGAATATGGGGGCATCGGTAACAAAC
>JAUXJP010000040.1 GCA_030624695.1 Candidatus Dadabacteria bacterium
AAGCACTTCGCCCCTGCCTTCTTCAACAAGTGCTATATTAGCAACTCCACCTATATGAAGCATACTGAGTATTTCGTTGGCAACTGCAAGCCTCACACTCAAAGCACGGTCCACACCAATTGTCTCCAGCACATCAATGTAATCCGGATTTGTATAAAGCACTGTGGATCTTTTTACTCCAAGGTTTTTTGCAAGTAACGCACTTAGTACATTTTCTTCATCATCGCCTGTAAGTGCTGCAAGGTAGTCAGCAGATTCCACGCCGGCTTCTTTCAGTGTATCCGCATCAGTTGCATCACCTTTGAACACAGTTATTTCGGGTATTTCTTCAGCAACGAGCTCTGCTCTTTCCGGGTTATTTTCAATTAACTTTACAGATATATCGAGGTCAACAAATGTTTTTGCAACCCTCCTTCCCAGCCTCCCGCCACCAATAATTATTGCGGTGTTAATTTTTTCAAATTTAAGGTTAAACAGTTTCTTCAATCTTTTAAGTACAGCAGGGTCTCCAAGCGCGTATACATAGTCCCCGGCCCTTATCACAGTCTCACCGGAAGGTATTTGAATGCTGCCTCCACGGGCAATCCCCACAAAAATCCATGAGCTTGCAGGATCAAGGTCCTTAAGCTTTTTATCAACAATCTCCGTCCCTTCTTCAACCCTGAGTTTAAATAGTTCTACTTTACCATCTGCAAAAGTTTCTGCTTTCCAGGCAAAAGGTGCACTTATCAGTATTGAAAGTTTTTCAGAGATAATTTCGCTTGGACTTATCAAAGAAATATTTTCATTATTCAGAAGTCCCGGATACTCAATGTAAGTAGAATTTCTTATCCTGCAGATAATATTATTTAAATTAAGATTGTTGGCATAAAGGGTTGATAAAATATTTGTCCTGTCATCACCGGATACGGCTAGCAATACCTGGGACTCATCCAGCCCTGCCTGCTTGAGTATTTCCGGATTATCACCCTCACCGTAAATAGAAAGTACATCCAGGCTGTCCCTGATCTTATCGGATCTTTCCTTGTTGTTTTCAATTACAACAACATCATGGTCATTCGACAGCTCTCTGGCCAGAAATGATCCAACCTGTCCGGCTCCAATAATTACTATTCTCATATTGTCCCTGCCTAAGCATTAACCTTATTATGTCTGGAATATATATAAATGAGCTTAAAAATACCAACAAATACAAGTACCAGCGAGATTAACTGTGCCTGTGAAAGCCCCTCAATAAAACTTGGTGTGGTATTTCTGATAAATTCAACAAGGAACCTTTCTGTTCCCAGCACTATTATTGTGATAGAGGTAAGCCAGCCAACCGGATTCTTTCTGTCTTTGATTTTCCATAATATAAAAAAGAAAATAAACATAAATATAGAGTCATATATCTGGGTAGGATGGACTTCTAGTATAGTAGGAGGTGAACCGTTCGGGAAAGATACTGCCCATGGAAGGTCAGTCGGGACACCATAATCATCACCAACAAGAAAACATCCAATTCTGCCTATTCCGTATGCAATTATTAGAGGGGCGGCACATAAATCCGTAAGATGCCAGAAGCTGATCTTTTTATAAATTGAAATAATGTAGATGCAAATTAATGCACCTATAAAACCCCCGAGAAAAGTATAGCCGGAAGAAAGATAACGCATCGGATCATTAAAGA
Organism: Candidatus Dadabacteria bacterium; assembly: GCA_030624695.1. Taxonomy (GTDB): domain Bacteria; phylum Desulfobacterota_D; class UBA1144; order Nemesobacterales; family JAJCZQ01; genus JAJCZQ01. The sequence goes on from JAUXJP010000040.1 coordinate 1,670, forward strand.
CTTCGGAAAATGAGGCGTTCTGAAAAATGAAAAGCAACTTGGCACCGCCAAGGCCGCCTATTACGCTGCCTATCATCAAGACATCTGCCAGCACCCTGTCTTCACCTTTTTTTATAAGGTCTCTTTCACATAATAAATATGCTGCAAAGAAAGAAATCAGAACCATAACAGAAAATGATGAAATTGAGACTGATCCGAACTTTATTAATGTGGGGTACAATTTTTTATTCCTCCGGGACGCTGATCCTTAATAAGTTAGAAAATATTTGAAGTTAAGTTATTGCCAGTAAACATCCTTTATATTAAATCTTATTTCTTTTTTCCCCTGCCATTCATTAACCTGGGGACTGAAAACAATATCAACATATTCAGGCAATTTTACAATCTCTTTTAAATTAAACCATATACCGCTGTATGTTTTGCCATCTTTAGTAAAGGTTATACCCAAATGCTTATTTTTAAACACTTTTTGAGATTTAATATTTGCCGATTGAATTAAAAAGACGGGTTCATTATTTCCTATACCATATGGGGATAACCGCTCAATTTCATCTACAAGATCAAAGTTAATATCATCAAAATCTACTTTTATATCAATTTCTATTTTTTTACCTGTATCTTTTAAATTAAGCCTGGAAACTTTATCCGAGAATTTTTCACGGAACAGCTCAATCTTTTCTTCTTTTATTGTAATACCGGCGGCCATCTGGTGCCCCCCAAATGTCTCAAGAATATCTTCCATGCTACTAAGTATTTTGTGCAGGTCCACACCATCTACACTTCTCCCGGAGCCCTTCCCTGTCCCATCTCCATCATTTGCAATAAGGAAAACGGGTTTACCGTACATTTCACATATACGCGATGCTACGATACCTATTACCCCCTGGTGCCAGTTGGCAGACCCTAGAACGATTGCACTCATATTCTTATATTCTGAAGAACTTTCTACAATGGCAATAGCCTCTTTAAGGATATTTTTTTCAATATTTTGCCTCTTTATATTTTCGTTATTAAGATCTTCAGCAATCTCTTTTGCTTTTTGTATATCCTCTGTAATAAGGAGTCGAACTGCTACGCCCGGATCATCAAGCCGGCCGGCAGCATTAATCCTGGGGCCAAGTTTAAACCCAATATCAAATGAACTTAGCGGGCTGTGTATTCCACTCACTTCCTTTAACGCCCTTATCCCTGCACGTTTTGGCTTCTGCATTCTTTTGATTCCTTCTCTAATAAAAATCCTGTTGGTATTTGTAACCGCGGCACAATCCGCAACTGTTCCCAATGCTACAAGGTCCAGAAAATCACCAAGATTTGGCTCATTATCCTTAAAATGGCCATTGTCTCTAAGGTGGCGTCTGAACGCTATTGCAAAATTAAATATGACACCTACTCCGGCAATATCTTTATCAGGATAGTTGCAGCCTTTCTGATTAGGATTTAGCACGGCTACAGCATCAGGCACTTTTTCAGGAGGAAGGTGATGGTCGGTAATAATAAAATCAATACCCAGGGACTTTGCATATTCCACTTCATCATATGCGGTGATTCCGCAGTCGCAGGATATTATCAGGTCTGTTTTATTTTGATGAAGTTTGTCTACAGCACCTGTATTAATACCGTATCCTTCATGTATTCTGTCTGGATTATAAGTAACTACTTCCATCCCCAGACTGGTTAAGAATTTATAGAAAAGTGATGTTGAAGTCACACCATCTACATCATAATCACCGTATATAGCAATTTTATGATTACCATTTAGCGCTGTGTCAAGGCGCTCAACAGCTTTATCCATATCTTTCATCAAGTTTGGTGATGGCAGGTCAAAGAGCTTGGGGTTAAGGAATGCTTCTGCTTCTATTTCACTTTTTATTCCTCTGTTTATTAAAACCTGGGCGGTAATAGGATTAATACTCAGTCCTGCGGAAATATTGTCACTAAGCTTTTTATTTGGAGCAGCAAGTACCCAGTTTGATTTCATATTTATTAATGACTCTTCAGAGTTTCAAAAATTCCTCTCAGGCCAAGTACGTAACTATTAATACCGAAACCGGATACAACTCCTACGGAAACTCCCGATACATAGGATTTATGCCTGAATTCCTCACGTTTAAATATGTTAGAAATATGTACTTCAACGGTTGTTATCCCGGTTGACAATAAAGCATCTCTTATAGCAACACTTGTATGGGTATATGCAGCAGGGTTTATAATAATCCCGTTAAATTTTTCAAACGCATCCTGAATCTTACTTACAATCTCCCCCTCGGAATTAGACTGGAAAAATTCAAGCTGCAGGTCCTTACTAAGAATTGCCGACTCTTTTTCAAGAACAGCATTAATATCTTCAAGTGTATTACTGCCGTATATATCCGGCTCTCTTTTTCCAAGAAAATTCAGGTTCGGTCCGTTTATAATTAATATTTTCATAAATATATCCTTACCCGTCTGACCTCACATCCAGACTTTTTAATTTTTCAATTCTTTCTATTATACTTTTATCTGCCGGATTAATTAAAAGTAGCTTATTATAAAGTTCAAGTGAATCTTTGTAATGTCCCTGTTCGTAATACAGCTCCGCCAATGTACTTGAAACAATATCTGACCCTTTACTATTACTAATATCCTTAACATTTAGGACACTGGATTTAAAATCCGCATACTCATCAACCATATCCTTCAATTCTAAAGTTTGACTACCGGAAATTAACTCATTGAGGAATTCATTTAGCTCCTGGTTGTCAGGATGAAAAAAAAGTATATTTCTCGATATTTCCCCGACCCTATCTTCGTTACCCTCTGAGGTATAAATCTGGAGCAGTATTTTTGAGACAGCAATATTATCTGGTGCAAGTTTTATCACTTTTTCAAACTCTTTCTTGGCACTATCTATTAACCATCTTTCAAAATAAATTCTACCAAGTAGAAATCTGGCCGTGGTATTGTACTTATTATGCCTTAGGCCGTTTACAAGTACCTTTAGAGCCTTATCAGACTTTTTAAGTTTAAGTAACACCTCAGCTAAAAGAACAAAACTGTTGGAAGCAGGGTCGTTTTGCAGCTGCTTATTGTACTTTTTTTCAAGACTCTCTAAATATTCACTATTGTTCATATCAATTATATGATTTTATCAGTATTTGGGATTTAAAACCATTATGTATTTATCTCTTTTCTTCTTAAAATACTTATTATATGATCTGCTTCTTTTACGTGCATTAATTTAGTAATACCAAAATATATTATAAACGAAACCAGAATTATCCCTGTAAGGGCTGCAAAATTTGTAAGGGATTCATTATCGTTCCAATTAATATAGCCGGCAAGAAACCATGTAGAAACTCCCATAAGTAAAGCAACCGGGATGATACGGGTTAAGAAATTTATAAAGGGTTTAGTAAATAGCTGTTTTGTCCTCGAGTTAAGAATATAGAAAAGGAGAATGAAATTTATTATCGAGGATATTGAACTTGCAATAGCAAGTCCGAGTTGGTGCATGGAAAAATATATTCCTAGGACATAACCAAAGATAATGTTTACTATAAATGCCAGGAACGCAATCATTACAGGTGTTTTAGTGTCCTTTAATGCATAAAATGCAGGGACTGTAATCCTTAGCCCCCCTATTGCCCAAAGGCCGATTGCATAACCAAGTACTGCCTGTGCGGTATTCAGTACTGCGGCATCTGAGAATTCACCCCGCTGAAATAGTACTGTACACAGGGGTACCCGGAGTGCGATCAGCCCCATAAGTGAAGGTATAAGAATATAGAGCATCATCTGTAATGAAAACAGGTAGTCCTTTCTGAAAACGTCAAAGTTTTTGCTTGCCGCCTCGGCAGAGAGTTTAGGAAGCATCACTGTAGCAATAGATACAGCGATAATTCCAAGGGGAAATTCAATTAAACGTTCAGAGAAATAAAGATAGGTTATAGTGCCGTCAGGCATAAAAGATGCGTACTGAGTATTTACAAGGATATTAAAGTTGTAGACTGCAAGTCCAAATAGCTGTGGTGTCACAAGTATTATAAGTCCCTTTACCGCCGGATGTCGCAGGTTCTTTGAGAATCTAAATAGATAATTTTGTTTTATTAGGAAAGGAATATTTATCGCAAGCTGAATTACTCCTCCTATGAGTACTCCAACAGCCAGTGCCTTTATCGGATTATCAAACACATTATACAATGCGGCAATACTTCCTATGATTACCAGGTTGAAAAGGACCGGGGAAAAAGCAGGGGCAAAAAAATGTTTAAGCGTATTTAATACCCCCATGGATAGAGCTGCGAGAGAAATGAAAACAATATAGGGAAACATAATCCGGTTTAGTTCAACCGCAAGGTTAAATGTCTTTTCATCAAAACCGTAAGCAAACAGCTTTACTATAAAAGGTGAAAAGATAATTCCCAAAAAGGCGACAATGCAGATAACAAAAAAAAGGACAGTAAAAATTGAATTCACGGCTTTTTTTGCTTCCTCATATCCTTCATTCAGATACTCGGTAAAAATCGGGACAAAAGCAACTGTAATAGAGCCTTCTGCGAAAAGCCGTCTTAACAGGTTTGGTATTCTAAAAGCAACATAAAATGCATCAGTTTGGTAAGATGCTCCAAAAAAGTATGCAACAACCACGTCCCTCAGGTAGCCGATAAGCCTACTTACAAAAGTCAACAGCCCCACAAGGCCCCAGTTTTCTACAATCTTTTTATCTGTACTCATACATTTTCAGAAAGATAATCAAACTCTACGTCATCCGCTATAGATTCCAGAACTTTTTTTGAATCTTCAAGCAGATCATCAGTTGTAGCAATTCTCACTATATTTTCACTGGGATCTTCCGTACGGACCCACATTAAGTGTGAATATGTGCCAAGAAGTGATTGTAATAAAATATTCTGGCTTTTATATCTAAGTTTTATATATATTGAAGGCATGTTTTATTCTTTTAAGTTCCCTAAATGACTATACTTTTACTGGAATATTAAGGCTAATACAAAAAACTTAATATTTCCTTTAACTTACATTGACATTTTAACCTAATTTTTATATAGTTATCAAATGGCATAAAAGCTATATAAATTGGCATAAAGTGGTATAATTTGGTTAACTATGTTTAGAGGACGATATGATCACACAGTAACTATCACCGGAAGAGTCAGCATTCCTTCTAAATTTCGCGAGGTTTGCAGGGATAAATACGGTGAAGAAACCTTTGTCATTACTAACTTTGACAAGTGTCTAGTTGCGTATCCATTAAAGGAGTGGAATGAAATCGAAACTAAGATTTCAGAACTCCCACAGTTCCGCCAGGATGTATCCGCATTTATGAGATACCTGATGGGCGGGGCAGTTGACTGTCCGATTGACAGTCAGGGACGTGTTCTTATCAGCCAGTCCCTAAGGGCGCATGCAAATATACAAAAAGAAGTTGTAATGATAGGGATGCTAAAAAAAATAGAAATCTGGTCAAAAGAAACGTGGGACAATGAAGAGTCCATAAGTTCTTATGAGCAATTTAAAAAGAGCAGGGAAATTTTAGCAGAACACGGATTATAAATGAACAAACTCGCACAAGAAGTTGGAAACATTACACATAAGTCCGTTTTACTAAAGGAATCTATAGAGTATTTACGCCCTATTGAGGATGGGGTATACATAGACGCCACTTTAGGCCTTGGCAGTCATACGAGACACCTTCTGGAATCTACAAACCTCAGATCTAGAGTAATAGGTTTTGATGTAGACGAGGAGGCAATCACTATTGCCAAGGACAGGTTGTCGGAGTTCAAAGACAATGTTCATTTTATGAATAGAAACTTCTACGAGATTGACTCCATATCTTCCGAACTTAAGCTGACTGAAGTCGACGGTATAATTGCCGATCTCGGCATGTCTTCTTACCAGCTTGAACACAGCAATAGAGGTTTTAGTTTTATGAGAAACGAACCCCTTGATATGAGAATGGATGCAAAGCTACAGTTTACAGCTTACGACCTTGTCAATGAAATGAGC
>JAUXJP010000018.1 GCA_030624695.1 Candidatus Dadabacteria bacterium
GCATCTATATTAACTAAGAACCAAAAAAACCTATCCCTCTTAAATACCCTCGAGACCGGTAAACCTATCAGGGAGAGTAGCCTTGTAGAAATTGGGGGATCAATTAAAACACTTGAATACTATTCGGGAGCGCACACTCAGCTAAACGGAGAAACAATACCGGTAAATGAGAACCAAATTTCCATGACATTAAAGGAGCCTGTGGGGGTCGTAGCACAGATAGTCCCCTGGAATTTCCCTCTTCTTCTTTCGTTTTGGAAAATAGCACCCGCGCTTGTAGCCGGATGTACAATTGTGTTAAAACCAGCAGAACTTACATCCTGTACAATTTTCGAGATTGCAAGGCTTTGCACTAAGGCAGGGCTTCCTGACGGTGTTTTGAATATAGTCCCTGGCAAAGGTGAAATCGCCGGCCAGGCACTGGTGGAACACCCGGGTATAGACAAAGTAGCTTTTACAGGTTCTACATCCGTAGGAAAGCATGTCATGAAAACAGCATCAGAATCCGTAAAAAGAGTTTCACTGGAACTTGGAGGAAAAGCCCCATGCATTATATTTGAGGATGCTAATCTTGAAAACGCCGTTGAAGCTTGTTTAAGGGGTGGATTCTTTAACCAGGGAGAAAACTGTACCGCGGTTACAAAACTTATGCTCCACAAGAAAATATATAAAAAGTTTTTAGACTTGTATGTAAAAAAAGTAAAAAAAATTAAGATTGGTGACCCAACAAGGCCGGATACCGAGATGGGTGCTTTAATATCAAAAGAACATTATGAATCAGTTCTTAACTATATTGCAAAGGGTAAATCAGAGGGAGCAAAAGTAGTTTCAGGCGGCAGCAGGCCGTCAAAATTAAAGAAAGGCTATTTCATTAAGCCCACCGTACTTGAAAATGTTGATCCAAATGCAACCGTAGCATGTGAAGAAATTTTTGGCCCTGTTGTAGCGGTAATACCATTCAGTACGGAAGAGGAAGCAGTATCAATTGCAAATAATACTGAATACGGACTTGCCGGTGGCCTTTGGACAAGTGACATAAACCGGGCCTTACGAGTGGCAAAATCTATAAAAGCCGGGTACCTCTGGGTAAATACATACGGAGGTATTATACCGCAAACTCCATACGGGGGTTTTAAACAAAGTGGGATTGGGAAGGAGCTTGGCAGAGAAGGAATTGAAAATTACCTTGAAACTAAGTGTGTAAATATTTATACCGGTGACTCAATGCCAAAATGGTACAAGGGTTAGAATTTAGACGAAATTTTATACCAGTTATCTTTTTGCGTGAGAAATAACAGGCCTTTGGCCCTTTTCCTTGAAACTGATCACTATTTTTTCTGCTTTATCAAAAGGTACGGTTACAAAGGAAAACTTTTCCATAACCTGCACATCACTTATCTGTTTGGATTTTAGCTGAACTCTTCCTGTTATAAGTTCAACAAGTTTTTTTGGATTTAGATTGTCTTTTTTACCAAGTGAAACAAACAGCCTCGCTTTACCCTTCTTATCAACCGTATCACTTTTGTTAGATCCAAATTCCTTCACAGATCCGTAAGATTCAGGATTGAGCTCATCTTCAAAGCAGTAATTAAGTACAGCTGCGAGTATATCTGTAGGATTCTTATCTTCCAGTAGATTTTTTGCCCAGTTAAAATATGTAGCATCAACTTCTTCTTCTAATATTCCTGAAAGGTCATCATAAATCTTTTTCTTTTTGGCATTAATAATATCTTTTACATTCGGGATTCTTGATTTTTTTATATCCGTCTTGGCTACGCGCTGAATAAACATAAGCTTCTTATATTCACTTGGTGTAATAAATGTAATTGCAGTGCCTTCATTCCCTGCCCTGCCAGTTCTTCCAATCCTGTGAACATAAGAATCCGGGTCCTGGGGCAGCGAATAATTAATAACATGGGAAAGGTTGATTACATCAATTCCGCGTGCCGCAACATCTGTTGCTATCAAAATATTGACTGTTTGCTTTTTAAATTTATCAAGGGTTCTTTCTCTTTGTGACTGTGATATATCTCCGTGAATAGCCTCTGCGTCATAACCTCGGTCGGTTAAATGACTTACTACAGTATCTACATCATTCTTTGTTCTGCAGAAAATTAATCCATAAAAGTCATCTTCAAAATCAATTATCCTGCAAAGAGCATCAAACTTTTCAGAAGCTTTTACTTCAAAATATATTTGTTCTGTTAGATTCGTTGTAAGCTGCTGCTTCTTAACGGTAAGAAGTTCATAGCCGTCCATATATTTATGGGCCAGCTCTTTAATTTTATTTGGCATTGTTGCAGAAAAAAGCAGTGTTCTTTTATCGGGATTGGTATGTTCCATTATTTCTTCCATATCGTCGATAAATCCCATATTTAACATTTCATCAGCTTCATCAAGTATAAGGTGTTCAATTTCTCCGATTTTAAGTGTTTTCCTGTTTAAATGGTCAATAACTCTTCCAGGGGTACCAACCACAATATGTATACCTTTTTTCAGTCTTCGAAGCTGCTGGTCTATTGACTGCCCTCCGTAAATCGGCACTATCCTCAAATCCTTTTTGCCTTTAAGTGAATTGATTTCTTCCGAAACCTGTATGGCAAGCTCTCTTGTCGGAACCAAAATCAGTGCCTGGACCGCTTTTAACTTTGTATCTATAAGTTCTATTAAGGGAAGTCCGAATGCTGCTGTTTTGCCGGTACCTGTCTGGGCCTGCGCGATGATATTGGTATCATCTCTCAGCATCACGGGAATAGTTTTTATCTGGATTGCAGTAGGTTCTTCAAAACCTTTTTTATTGATTGCAGCAAGGGTATTATCCGAGAGTCCGAGGTCTGTAAAATTTTCATTATTGCTCATATATTTTCTTTCGTATTATCTCCTTTCGTTCAATAGAACGTAACTAACATATACTATTACCAGCAAAAAGATATCAAATAGTCATTAGTGTTAGTAAATATATATGTTGTATAAGATAGATCCGGTAATAATAAAAAGAAAAAAATATTCAGGACTCAGAGTAAAAATTTGTTTTCCCTTTATTTAATGCTTCGAACAACTCCATATTGGTACAAACCTTAATTTCTCCATGGGCCATAACAATTCTTACAATGTCCCACTTTAAAATCTTATTCACGGAATATACTTCATCAAAAGAGTTGCTGACCAAAAACCTCCACTCCCTGCCCTGTCCGAACTTTTTATAAGTCCCTGCTAATTTCCATAAACATTTCATTAAAAAATTGGATTCGTCTGTAATATTAAAAATAAAATCAGAACAAATCAGTGTTTTGGAAGGTTTGTGTAAAAATACCACTTCGTTCAGTTTTGGCATGCCGCCAATATGTTCATACTCAAGTGTATTGCCCCAATCAGTAACTTCATCATTAATTACTGCATCAAACAATATATCTTTTTTTCTTTGTTTAAGTCCCGGGGCAGCCCAAAGAACTGCTTCCGGATATCTGGCCTTGGCAGATGAAGCAAACAGGTGGTGAAAACAGTTGGGTGCCACAATGTGTTCGACTTTGCCCAGGCTGTTTATTTCTTTAAATAACTGATCATCAATCTGAATGGGAGAATGAAGCCACAAGCCACCAGTGTCAAGTTTAACAACCACCATACGTATGTTAATAACAGCCAGGTGTAACAATGATATTTTACTGTCAGAATACCAGACATCCGCGTCAACTTTATGAAGTAATTTCAATTGTTCCATAGGTTTAATCGGTGTTAGACAAACCGCTTATATCGAGTTTTATTAATTGTTCTTTTGCTCCAAATCAATCAGGTATTTTTTTCTCCAGAGCCCGCCCCCGTATCCCGCGAGTTTCCCGTCTTTGCCAATTACCCTGTGACAGGGAATTATTATTGAGATTCTGTTATCCCCGTTTGCCCTTGCAACAGCCCTGACAGCATTTTTATCTCCTACTTTGATTGCCTGATCCTGGTAACTTCTTGTTTCACCATATGGAATCTTCATTAGAGCTTCCCATGCTTTTATCTGAAAGTCCGATCCGGTTAACTCAATAGATATATCAAATTCCTGCCTGTTTCCTTTAAAGTATTCATCAAGCTGAATTTCAAGTTTCGCTATATAACTGTGTTCACCCTGAACAAACTCTGCCTTCAGAAACTTCCTGAGCCTGTTAATCTGAGTTTCTATCATTCTCCTGTCTGTAAATTCAAGAAGGCATATTCCATTGTCTGTTGCCCCTGCAAAAATCGGCCCAAGAGGGGAAAGTATTCTTTTTATAGTTACAACTTTATTGTTTTTACTTTCCGAGGGGGTAAATCCTGTTGTTTTTTTAAATGCTTCGTTAAACCCGCTGAGTGATTCATAACCGTTGTCAAAAGCCGATCTTGCTACATCATTACTTACTTTAATCTGTTTAAAGGCATGGTTAATCCTGGATGACCTAAGGTAGGCCTGAAATGTCATGCCATGATTCTTAAGAAACCATCTTCTTACTCTTGCAGGATCAAGACTCATTTTAGGAAGTTCTGAATCCTTCATCCTCAAACCCGGATTTTTAAGCATTTCATTCAACAGCTTTTTTATCCATTCAGGAGTCTCACCATATTTCTCCATTGGACGGCAAACCTTGCAGGGCCTGTAACCGGACTCGATAGCAATCTTTGTAGAAGAAAAATATTCCACATTTTCTTCTTTAGGTTTTTTTGCCGTGCAGGTAGGCCTGCAAAAAATTCCGGTTGTCCGAATACCGCTATAAAAAATTCCTTCGAATGAACTGTCGCGGTCAAGCAGTGCCTTATACATTGTCTTTCTTGGCGGAAGTGTAAAAAGATTCATATTATTATTTTCTTTGAAATCCATATTAATACTTTAACTTCTGAAAATAAACAGACTTACGAAGAATGTACAACAAATTCAATTTTATTTTACAATGTGAGGACCAATTAACATCTCAGCATGCTGTAATAATTGTTGATGGGGCAAATCCCCTTGGTATTTATCAGCAAAATCAAACTGTTTGAAAACCAGGCTTTTATTTTCCAGTTTTGGATTAAAGACAAACTCCGTGTTGTTATCATAAATTCTGCCCCATTCTGTTCTTACAGCCTTCCAGTAATCTTCCGTTTTCTCCCAGTATTCATCACCGCTTAAAAAATCAAACTCTGCAATCCTGTCATAACGGTTAAGGCCTATCTCTTTTGCAAGATACTCCTTATTTCCATCTACATCCAGTTTAAGTTTCAGGTTTTCCTGTTCATGTACCCAGCTTGTTGGAAGAACTATATGCCTGTTTACTGCATCTAGCACATTATAATCTGACCGGACGCTGAATTCACGCCTGGGGAGGGGCCTATAAGTAGCATTGCCGGCCCATTCAGAGAAATTGTCCGTATGCTTCCATTTACCAATCGAAGCGTATCTTGGAGAATCATCCACGTGAAATACTTCCTGGAGCCATTTACCCATTGCCTGCTGTTTTGGAATATTCTTTAAAACCCATTTATTATTCCCTGCATACTCATAATAACCAGCCGGTTCATAAGTCCAGTCCTGCCTCCAGTGTTTTATAACTGCAGGCCCTTCTACTTTACTATTTTCGAGAAAAAACATTACAAGTATATGCTGAAGGCTTATAAAATCCTCCCTGTCTTCAATTACATATATCCTTTCCGTTGCCCAGGACTGGTATGGCCTGTCCATCTTGTATTCATTCAGAAACGGCACTGTTTCGATAAATTCAAATGAAGCCCTGTAGTCTCCGGACATAGCAAGTATTGCCCGTTTGTCTCTTTCGTGTTTCGAAATTCCCTTTTCCCGGAGTCTTTTCCATTCAATTGACGGGTATTGTGCCAGTTTAACTTCAGGCCCAGTGGTTGTTCCGCCCCTGGGTGCTAGTTTCGAACCCTGTTCAAACTGGCGGCTAAAGGTAAAACGCTCTAATTCAGGATTTTTTACACCTGCGCATGATATTACAATCAGTGAAAAAGGAATTAGTATGAAAAGGTAAAAATTGTTCAATTTTTTATAATTTATTAATAAATTATGATAAAAAAACATATTATATTTATTAGTTCTTAAGCCTGTATCCAGTTTTAAATATCCATGCAACAATAGCAATACAGATAAAGAGGAATAATACAGTCATGCCAAGACAAACGTAAAGATTAACATCAGCTACACCGTAAAAACTCCACCGGAAACCGCTAACCAGGTACACAACAGGGTTTAACAATGTAATTTTTTGCCAGATTGGAGGAAGCATATTTATAGAATAAAAACTGCCCCCGAGGAATGTAAGTGGTGTGATAATCATTAAGGGAACAATCTGTAGTTTTTCAAATCCGTCTGCCCATACACCTAATATAAATCCAAACAGGCTGAATGTGACAGATGTCAGTATTAGAAATCCCAACATCCATACCGGGTGTTCGATTTCGTATGGGACAAATAACCTGGCTGTAGCCAAAATCAGAAGTCCAAGTACAATTGACTTGGTAGCGGCTGCACCTACATACCCCAGTAGAATCTCGACATATGATACTGGTGCTGATAGTACTTCATAAATGGTCCCGGCAAACCTTGGCATATAGATGCCGAATGATGCATTGGAAATGCTCTCCGTCAGAATCGAAAGCATCACAAGTCCAGGAATAATAAAAGCACTGTAGCTTACACCTTCCATTTCACCTATCCGCGAACCGATCGCTGCCCCGAATACAATAAAATAAAGTGATGTAGAAAGAATCGGAGATGCAATACTCTGCATCAGTGTTCTGAGGGCACGGGCAATTTCAAAATAATATATTGCGCGGACAGCATAAATGTTCATTGTTTATCACTCACAAGACTAACAAATATTTCCTCAAGAGAACTCTGGCTGGAATTAATATCCTTGAATTCGATTCCTTTTTCATTTAACTGTTTAATAAGCCCGGCAATACCTGTATTTTCCTCCCTGGAATCAAAAGTGAATACGAGTTCATTGCCATTGTTAATCAGTTCAAGATTGTATCCGTTCAGTTCTCCCGGGATTGTATTAAGTGGGCGCTGCAGTTCAAGTGTGAGCTGCTTTTTACCAAGTTTTTCCATCAGTTGGAATTTATCCTCAACTAATATTATTTCACCTTTATTAATTACCCCGATCCTGTCTGCCATCTCCTCGGCTTCATCGATGTAGTGAGTTGTAAGGATTATGGTTACACCTTTATCCCTCAAACCACGTACCATCTCCCACATATCCCTGCGCAGTTCAACATCTACTCCGGCAGTGGGTTCATCCAGGAAAAGTATGGTTGGCTCATGTGATAATGCCTTTGCAATTAATAACCTTCTTTTCATACCCCCGGATAAAGCAATAATTTTTGAGTCCTTTTTATCCCAGAGTGAAAGGTCTTTTAGCACTTTTTCGAGATATTCATCATCAGGGGGTTTGCCAAAAAGCCCGCGGCTGAATTTCATTGTTGCCCAGACACCTTCAAAAACATCTGTTGTCAGTTCCTGGGGAACAAGGCCTATCTTTGACCTTGATTTACGGTATTCAGTTAGAATATCATGTCCGTCCACCAATACTTTTCCACTGGTTGGAGTAACAATTCCGCAGATAATACTAATAAGGGTGGTCTTACCTGCCCCGTTTGGCCCGAGTAAGGCAAAGATTTCACCCTGTTTTATAGTAAGATCCACATTTTTCAGGGCATTAAAACCAGTGGAATAAATCTTGTTAAGGTCTGTTACTGAAATAATCGGGTCCAAACATGCACCTCTTTAAATTATTGCCATTATTATATCTAATATAAATTATGTGTATTTATAAATTTATTGGATTTATATGAAAGCACTAGGATTCATATTGAATTATTAAAAGTAATTTATCCCTTACGTAGCTCAACAAAAGTAATAAAGTTGATTCTAATACCTAGATTGTTACCCACAATTATTGCATTTATTATAAAAGGAACTTCTTGCAGCAAAAAAAAGTTTTTTGCAGTCTGGGCATTTCCAAAAGATTGTTGTCGTAAAACAAATAATACATAACAATCCAATTATTACATAGACAAAAAGTGGAAATACGGGTCTAACAATATAAACGGCTATTAGTGCAAAAAATAATACAATCTGCCCCATCCTGCATATTTTGTAGATTAAGAAAAATTGGAGATTTTTCACTATTAAGGCAGGGCTTCAAAGTTATCTTCACGCAATTTGGCAGACCCGTCTGTCTGAATGACCCAGAGTTCCCTATGGATAACACCATGGGCTTTATTCATCTTCCAGCCCGCTTTTAATTCGGCTCTTGTTTCATTAATTACTTCAATCTGAGTATCAATATATTCAACATCTGAAAACCCATCACCTATAAGTTTCTGCCAGAAGGCCCTTATCTGATCTGTTCCGGAAAACTGTCCGAAAGGGTTTACGTTCATTACAGCTTCAGTTTCGTATTGTGCAACACAGCCTTCCACATCCCCGGAATTAAAAGCTGATATCCACTCTTCACTAGCTTTTTTCACAGCTTCAAAAACTACTTTTTTTTGTTCTTCACTTAACATTTATGATACTCCTTTTTATAGGAAAATTTCGATCCATGTTGTTTAAAGTTTAATTCACAAAAAAATTATTTGTCAGACCAGACAGCAAGCTCATTACCTGGAGGATCTTTAAAATGAAAACGCCTTCCCCCGGGAAATGTAAATATTTCTTTTACGATAATACCACCGTTTTTTACAATAATGTCCTGCGTACTTTCAAGATCGTCAGAGTATAAAACTATTAAAGCTGCCCCATTAGAAGTTTTAGAACTCAACTCAGAAATAAAAAATCCACCATCTATTTTCCCGTCGTTAAAAGCACAGTATTCGGGGCCAAAGTCCTGGAAAGTCCAGCCAAAAGTGTCACTGTAGAAAGTTTTTACCTGTTCCAGGTCAAACGCCGGAAATTCTATATAATCTATCTTTATATTTGATGACATTTATCATATATAAATCTGTGAATTTATGTTAAACAGTTGCACTGTATAACTATTTCTTACTTATTTTTTATAAGGTTATGCACCTTTTGGATTTGGCCCATATTGATTTTCCCCGGGCTGGCTGTCCTTAACAAAAAATATTATTAGGACAATAGCACCGATTAGGGGGATAAATCCTATTAATAACCACCACCCGCTTTTACCTATATCATGGAGCCTCCTAATACCTACTCCGATCGCAGGAAGAAGAACGGACAGTGAATATATAGTGTTGAACACACCATACCCACCTTCGGAGTTAAAAGTACCAAACATAAAATCAATACCAATAAAAATGAATGACACAATTATGTTAAAAAGGGCAAAATACCAATACTCTTTACGCCGTGCCCTACCGCTGAATTCCGTATATTTTTTTAATACCTCTATATACCAGTTCATAATTTCCCTCTATATTAATATTACATCCACAGCTTTACTTGGTATCTCTTCAATAAATTATTAATAATATTATATAACCTACACGTGAAAGTACTAATTGGATCCTGATTGCCAGGACTGTTTATTAACTTTCCAGGCCCCATTCTCTTTAAGCATGGTAATAGTACCCTTAGACACTTCAGTACCCCTTGTGCCGTTTGCCTTTAGCACAGCTTTATCACCATCAATTTTAGTGCTTACAATCTCTATATTAGTCGGGAATACCAATTGCTGGAACTCAATACTCTTGTTTAGTTCTGCCGAGTCTTCAGGCATCATGTTGAGTATTTCCTGGGAAGTATATTTTTTATATTCTTCAATATCACCGGCAAAAAGTGCTTTACCCCATTCTCCAAAAGCCTGTGACGGCGGATCTAAATTGCCTGACATAGTTAAACTAAGAGGTTCCTTTTTGAGGCTGACTGAAAATTTAAGGTCATAAGTGAATTTATGCCCTTCAACATCATTTTCCGAAGGTGTTTTTATTTGCCCGGAAAAAACATCGCCATCGGTTATTACAACAATAAGCTCACCGTTACCTATCGTTCCAAGCTTGTTCCATTTTGGATATGAATGTACGGCATTAATCAGATTGTAGTAACCACCCTTTAAGAGTTTTTTCTTATCAGATGATACAATAAAAACTATCCCCTTAATCTTTCCCTGTTCGCCAAGACTATATACACCATCAGGAAACATTCCTTCGGGAATTTCATTATCTACAAGTACTATGGTGATTTCACCGTCGTATCCATCTGCATATGCATATTTTATAACCGTTTTATCACCATCTACCGTAAGGCTTCCTGAAGCCGTATTTTCAGCAAA
>JAUXJP010000013.1 GCA_030624695.1 Candidatus Dadabacteria bacterium
AATTCTGGGCATTTCATGACATGGTTTTTGCAAAACAAAAAGAAATTAGCCTACAAAACTCAACAGACAAATTTAACGAGATTGCAAAAGAAATTGGCCTTGATCTGTCTAAATTCGATGCCTGCCTAAGCTCGGGTGAAAATGCAGCCAGAGTTGATGCAGAGATACAGGAAGGCCAGCTTGTCGGAATTAGCTCTACCCCTACATTTGTAGTTGACGGGCTTATTGTTCCTGGTGCTGATTTACAAAGTATCAAGAACGCTATCAATTCAAGAATGTAAAAACCTAAATGTTTGAATCCTGACTATCTGTTTTTTATACAAATAGTCAGGATCCGAATTTGAAAATGAAATGTCCAAAATGCGGTTATAATTCTCTTGATTCTTTAAATGAATGTAAAAGATGCGGTGCCACGGTTGAGGCCGATACCTCCAGAATAAATACGGTAAAAACCGGGAAAAGCACAAGTATTGATAATGACATTGAAAAGTTTACCCTGTTTGAAAATGATGAACCCATTTTATTAGATGAGGAGTTTGTCAATGATTACTCTTTTCACGGAACCCCTATCAAAAAATATAATTCTGATAATACCAATGATTCACCGGAGAGTTCCCTGGTGCTTGCCAGTTTCAGCAGGAGATTCCTGGCTTTTTTCATCGATATTTCCGTAGTTCTGGCGGTATCTTTCCTTACAATAATTATCGGCTTGCTTGCTGCTGGAATTGAAATAAACGAGGGTGTTATGAAGTTTTCATACATATTATTACCTGTTTACATGATATTAAGCCTGCTTGCTTCAACTGTTCTTTTGTTTCTTCATGCCTATTCAGGTAAATCATTCGGGAAGTTGATATTTGGTATCAGGGTTGTGAGGGAAGATGGTAGAAGTATAAGCCTAGGCCAGTCCTTTACCAGGTGGGTTGGTTATTATCTTTCGGCATTGCCAGTCCTTTATGGATATTTATCGGCAATATTTGATAATAATCTTCAGACCTGGCATGACAAAATTTCAAAAACATATGTAATTAAAGATAATTAAAAAATATGAATATATTAGATACATTAAATAGTAAGATTAGAGATAATAGCGGTGTACTTGAGAAGTGGTTTGAGAGGCATCATGAAAATATATTAATACCCCTATATTCATCTGTAGATATCCGTGTTTCCCAAAATAAAATTGTTCCTGTTGATACAAATATTTTTCCAGCCGGATTTAACAACATTTCTGAGAATTTCAGGATAAATACCGGGGAGTTGTTTAAAAACAGCCTGAATAACAAATATCCGGGCGCAAAAAAAATATTGATAGTCCCCGAGCTTCACACAAAGAACGCTTATTACTGGGAAAACATTTATGTAATTAAATCAATACTTGAGAATGAAGACTACGAAGTAAGGATTGGTATTGTAAGCGACAGTTTTGAAACAGAACATGCTGTCTTTAAAACCATTAGCGGGTTGGAATTAAATGCCTGGAAAGCAAAAAGCAGTGGAAACAAGATCGTCCTGGATGATTTTGTTCCCGACATAATTCTCCTTAATAATGATTTTTCGGAAAGATGCCCCAAAACTTTGAGGGACATAGTACAACCTGTTTTGCCTCCTGTAGAGATGGGGTGGCACACAAGGAGAAAAGATGTAAATTTTGAGTTTTACAACAGTCTTGCCGCTGAAGTTGCCGAAATTATAGGAATAGACCCGTGGGTGATAAGTATCGAAACATGCCTTGTGGAAAATGTAGACTTTGATATTCCGGATGACAGGAAGAGGGCTGCAGAATGTGCAAAAAAAGTATGGTCCAAGATTACCGCGAAGTACAATGAACTGGAGATCACTGACGAACCCACAATATTTATAAAAAGCAACTCGGGTACATACGGTATGGCTGTTATAAATTTAAAGGACATAGAGTCACTGATACTTATGAATTCAAGCAACAGGAAAAGACTCAGGGTAACCAAGGGAGGTATGCCTGTAAGGGACGTGGTTATTCAGGAAGGCGTGCCTACTATAATCAAAACGAAAGACGGCAGCTCAGCCGAGCCTGTGATTTATATGGTTGAAGACAACGTTGCTGGTGTGTTTTACAGGGTAAATGCAGAAAAATCTGAAACAGATAATCTCAACTCCAAGGGTATGAGATTTGAACAGTTTGAAAATACTGTGAGTGAAATTAATACAATTCCTGAAGTATTTACTTTAGTTTCAAAAATAGCTGTAATTGCTGCCGGGTATGAAATAGAAAAAATTATCAGGGACGGCGGTTGTAAAGAAGCAGTTAGTTAAATTGACACTCTTTATCAATTAGGTAAAAAATTAGCGTTTCCAATTAGTTACTCCAAAATAATGTTAAGGATATTTTAATTGTCTGTTGAAGAAGTCGGGCATTTGTCCGTACAGAATTTTTTACTTTCACTTACACTTATACTTGTTGTTTCAAAACTGTTCGGGGAACTGTTTGAAAGGCTTCGTCTCCCTTCAGTACTTGGAGAACTTATAGCCGGAATTATTCTTGGAGGAAGTTTGCTTGCTGTGGTCCCTTCCGTAGCCGGCCAGGTTGGATACGAAACTTTTCACCTGCTTGCAGAAATAGGTGTCTGTATTCTGTTATTTGAAATCGGGCTTGAAACGGACCTCGGCGACCTTATTAAGGTTGGGCCTGCCTCATCACTTGTTGCGGTTGTAGGCGTGGTTGCTCCATTTGTACTTGGGTTTTTTAGTGTAATTATGTTTCAGAAGTTTGGATTAATGAATGCAGATCCTCAGCTTCTAACCATTATAGCAATAACAGTCGGAGCTACGCTTACTGCCACAAGTGTCGGGATAACTGCGCGCGTACTCTCGGATATGAATAAGCTTAATACCGGGGAAGCTAAGATAATACTCGGTGCTGCCGTAATAGACGATATACTCGGCCTTATAATACTTGGTGTTGTAAGCGGGCTTATCGAGGCATTTAATGCAGGAAGTGACGGCGGAATGTCACTCACCGGTATCATTACCATTACGTTTAAAGCATTCGGATTCCTGTTCCTTTCAATTTTTATCGGTAACCTTATATCCAAACGTGTTTTTAATTTTGTAGATAAACTCAGGGTAAGGGGTATCCTGTTTCTTTTTGCTATAGCTTTTGCTTTTTTCTATGCATACCTTGCCAATATTGTTGGCCTTGCCCCTATTGTAGGTGCGTTTGCTGCGGGCCTTGTACTTAGAAGAATTAATCAGTTTAAAATTGTCGAGGTGAATCTCCGGCCGGTTTCCGATTTTTTTACACCAATATTTTTCGTGCTTATAGGGGCAGCGGTTGATATTTATGTCTTTAATCCTTTCGTAGACGACAACATAAATATATTACTAATTGCACTGATTTTATTCATTGTAGCGGTAATTGGGAAGTATATTAGCGGCTACGTTGTATTTAAAAAAGGCATTAATAAAATAGTTGTGGGTATTGGTATGATACCCCGTGGAGAAGTGGGGTTGATTTTTGCGCAAGTTGGGTTAAATTATGGTGTTTTTAATTCAAAGCTGTTTTCTGCTGTGACCGTTATGGTGATGTTAACGACCTTTGTTGCTCCGCCATTATTACAAATTGCTTTTAGAAATGGAAATCCAAAATTAAATAATTAGGGGTCTGTTTAAAAAGTTATAATATAAATGAAAACGTATCTTTATAACCTATTGGTCTGTTCTTTTATCTTTACAATCATCTCAATGAGTTCTTGTTCGTTTAAAGTTGGTGAGGGTTTAATTAGCTTTGATCAAACAATATTATTTCAGTTTGCCCTGATACTTATCGCACTCTATGTTTTAAATTCTTTAATTTTTAAACCGCTTCTTGGGTTGCTTGACAGGCGTGAACAATTAACTAAAGGCACAGTTGCTGAAGCCAGAGAACTTACCGAGCAAGCAGAAAACCTTATAAATGATTATAAGCAGAAAATTGACGATGCAAGGGCAGAAGCCAATGAGAAAAGGGCAGAGATTAGGAGAGAGGCGCAGCTCATATCCGAGAAAATGATTTCAGAAGCCAGGGACGAATCACATTCTACACTTGAGAGTTACAAGAGTGACCTTAATACACAGGTAGCTGACATTAAATCAAAAATAAAACCAGAAATAGAAAACCTTGCCAAAGAAATATCTGATAAGGTTCTTAGCATGGAGGGTTAGTTTTGTTAGATCTAGATATATTGAGTTTTGTTATTACCAACTCATCTGAAGTGCACAGTTTTAACTGGGTATTTGTTATTAAGCATGTACTTAATCTTGGAATACTTATAGGTGTTCTGGTCTATTTCCTTAGAATTCCTATAAAGGGCGCACTTGAAAGAAGAAAGGCAAACCTAAGCAGGGAAATTGATGAAGCAAGGCAAATTATAAATGATGCGAAAGTAAAATACGATGAATACACAGAAAAGCTTGAAAAACTGGGTTCAGAGATTAAAGAACTCAAGGACTCAATAAGTATGCTTGGTGAAACTGAGAAAGACGAAATAATCGCTAATGCCAGGCAGACATGTGAATTAATAAAGAAGGACTCGATAGAAACAATAGAGCTTGAAGCATTCAGGGCCAAGCAGGAAATTCAGGAAGAAGTTGTTAAAAATTCCCTGGAGATTGCCGAGAACCTAATTAAAGAAAAAATGGATGACTCCTATAATTCAAAAGCAGTTGATAATTTAATTGATCAGATTGAGGATGGTAAATGGCTACAATAGCAACCCTAAAAGACCTTGTGGATGCTTTGACAGAAACCGGGTTTGAGAATAACAATTTAGAAACGATAATAACAGATCTTAAAACATTTTTTAATGTTGTTTCCACTAATCTGGAGATTAAGAATGTGCTTGGGACTTCTGCATTTGAAGTAGATGAGAAGAGCCATGTGATTTCCGATATTAGCGGGAAGGTAAATTTATTAAATGAAACCAAAAATTTTCTTATACTTGCGGTAGAGCTGGATAAGTTTTCAAGGCTGCTTTCAAAGCAGGATGAGATAATCAGGCGTCTTGAACAGTCAGCAGGAAAGCTTAAAGCCGAAATAGTTTCAGCCGGATCAATGTCGGAAACAGACCTAAACCGGATAAAAGACTCTCTTTATAAGGCAACTGGCAGGAATGTGGAATTAACCGTAAATGTTGACCCGTCTATAATAGGCGGATTGATTACAATAATAGGCGATAAAGTATTTGATAACAGCATTAAAACACAATTAGAAAAAATTCAGGGAGTATTAACCCCGTAGAAAAAGCAAGGAGCTTTAATGATGGACGATTTGAAAGTCGAGAATATAGGCGAGATTCTAAGAAACAGGATTAAGGGATACGAACAGAAAGTAGATACCTCAGAAGTCGGGACTGTAATATCAGTTGGTGACGGTATCGTGAGGGCGTTCGGACTTGACCAGGCCAAGGCCGGTGAGCTCGTGGAGTTTCAGAGCGGGATAACGGGGCTTGTACTTAACCTTGAGGAAGACAATGTAGGTATTGCACTCTTTGGAGAAGATACACTTGTTGCACAGGGAGACCTGGTAAAACGTACAGGTAACATTGCCGAGATACCAGTTGGTGAGGCAATGAAAGGAAGAGTTGTTGACGCACTTGGTAACCCTATAGATGGTAAAGGTGAAATTGCTACTACGGAGACAAGACAGATCGAGGTAAAGGCTCCCGGTGTTGTTTACAGGCAATCTGTTAATGAACCTCTTCAGACAGGAATCAAGGCTATTGATGCTATGATCCCAATCGGGAGAGGGCAAAGAGAGCTTATACTTGGTGACAGGCAGACGGGTAAAACTGCAATTGCAATTGACACCATAATTAATCAGAAAGAAGAAGATGTTTACTGTATTTATGTAGCAATCGGGCAGAAACAGTCCACCGTGGCACAGGTGGTTGATAAACTTAAAGAGCATGGGGCAATGGAATATACAACAATTGTTGCTGCAACGGCAAGCATCCCGGCTCCCTACCAGTTTCTTGCTCCGTTTTCAGGGTCCGCCCTTGGAGAATATTTCAGGGACAGCGGGAGACACGCACTTATTATCTATGATGATTTAACTAAACATGCCTGGGCTTACAGGCAGCTTTCACTTCTTTTAAAAAGACCACCGGGACGCGAAGCTTATCCGGGAGACGTTTTTTATCTCCATTCGAGACTTCTTGAAAGAGCGGCCAAGATAAGAGATGAAGACGGCGGCGGTTCATTAACGGCACTTCCTATTATTGAAACACAGGAAGGTGACGTTTCAGCTTATATTCCTACAAACGTTATTTCGATTACAGACGGGCAGATTTATCTTGAAAGTGACCTCTTTTATTCAGGTATCAGGCCTGCTATAAACGTGGGGCTTTCGGTATCCAGGGTAGGTGGTTCGGCGCAGATTAAGGCTATGAAAAATATTGCCGGTACTTTGAGGCTGGAACTTGCTCAGTATAGAGAAGTAGAAGCATTCTCCCAGTTTGCCTCTGACCTTGATGCTGTAACACAGGCGCAGCTTGCAAGAGGAAGCAGACTTGTGGAAGCACTAAAGCAGGGACAGTATCAGCCGCTTCCTATAGAAAAGCAAGTTCTTGCAATTTTTGCTGTAACCAACGGATACGTTGATAAGTATGATAAGGAAGCAGTCCAGAGATATGAAAAAGAGTTGTTTTCCTACATAGAATCCAAATACCAGTACATACTGGATGAAATTAAGAAAGAAAAAGTAATATCCGATGATCTTGCAGGCAAGATCAGAGGAGCACTTGACGAGCTTGTAAAACAACTAGGTGAGTTTAAATAGAAAATGCCAAGCTTAAAACAGATAAATACTAAAATAAGCAGTGTAAAAGGCACAAGAAGAATTATGAGTGCCATGAAGCTGATTGCGGCTGTTAAACTTCAACGATCACAATCCGTGTTAAAAGAGTTCCGCCCTTATTCTGATGCATATAAAGAGATAGTGATGAGAGTTGCAGGCAAATGTGACCCCAGGGTCCATCCACTGCTCAGGAAGCCGAAAGAGATTAAAAAAATGCATTTTGTTTTTTTTACATCTGACAGGGGACTATGCGGAAGTTTTAACACCGGTTTAATAAGAAATTTTGAAAATCATATAAAAGATGCGCCTTTTAATAAAGACCAGGTTTCAATAAGTTTTGTCGGCAGGCGAGGGAAAGACCATTGTTCTTCTGCCGGGTTTTCAATAGGTGATTATTTCAGCGGTGCAAATGAAAAAAACTATATTGAAATCGCAAATAAACTAACCGGCTCAGCAATTGAGCAGTTTCAGAAGGGCAACATTGATGAAGTAGTACTGGTTTACAACTATTTTAAATCTGCCCTTAACCAGGAAATTACCTTTGAAAAACTGTTACCCATTGAAGTAAAAGAAGAAGAAACTTCAGGGGCTGATTATATATATGAACCTAAAAGAGAAAGTATTATTGGCGATGTAGTTCCAAAGTATGTACAGATCAGGATTGAAAGAGCTATTCAGGAATCACTGACAAGCGAGCATGCTTCAAGAATGACAGCAATGGAGAATGCAACAACAAACGCCGATGATGTAATAAAAAAATTAACGCTTTTATTTAACAAAACAAGACAGGCAATGATTACAACAGAATTAATGGACATTGTTAACGGGACAGAAGCCCAAAAGCAAGGAGGCAATGATTAAAAATGGAATTTTCACCAGCAACAGCAGAAACAAATAATCACGGTAAAGTGGTCCAGGTATTGGGACCGGTAGTGGACGTGGAGTTTAAAGACGCCGACCTCCCTCCTATATATACCGCTTTAAAAGTGACTAACTCGACATTGGGCGAAGATGAATGGAACCTCGTTCTCGAAGTTTCCCAGCAGATTGGGGGCAACAGGGTAAGATGTGTGGCAATGGACTCTACGGAAGGACTTCAGAGAGGACAGGCAGCACTTAACACAGGCGAAGGTATAACGATCCCCGTTGGAAAAGAATCACTCGGCAGAATGATGAATGTTGTAGGTGAGCCGATCGACGAGGGCGGGCCTATCGAGACTGAAGAAAGGTGGCCAATTCACAGGGCAGCACCTAAATTTGTAGAACAAAGCACAAAACTGGAACTATTTGAAACAGGTATTAAAGTTATCGACCTTCTTGCACCATTTCTAAAGGGAGGAAAGATTGGGCTTTTTGGTGGTGCGGGTGTAGGAAAAACCGTACTTCTGATGGAGCTGATTAATAACGTCGCAAAGGAGTATGGCGGATATTCAGTATTCGGCGGTGTTGGAGAAAGAACCCGTGAAGGAAATGACCTCTGGCACGAAATGAAAGATTCAGGAGTTATTGCTAACACGGGCCTTGTATTTGGGCAGATGAACGAACCACCGGGTGCAAGGGCAAGGGTAGCTCTTACCGCGCTCACACTCGCAGAATATTTCCGTGATACGCAGGGTCAGGATGTGCTGCTGTTTATTGATAATATATTCAGGTTTACACAGGCAGGTTCAGAGGTGTCTGCACTTCTTGGACGTACCCCTTCAGCTGTGGGTTACCAGCCTACACTTTCAACCGACCTTGGTGAACTTCAGGAAAGAATTACTTCTACAGTAAAAGGTTCTATTACTTCCGTTCAGGCGATTTATGTGCCTGCGGATGACCTTACCGACCCGGCTCCTGCTACTACTTTTGCTCACCTTGACGGTACTATCGTACTTTCCAGGCAGCTAACGGAGCTTGGTATTTACCCGGCTGTAGACCCTCTGGATTCTACTTCCAGGATTCTTGAGCCAAACATTGTAGGCGATGAACACTACAAGATAGCAAGGCAGGTACAGGAAGTACTTCAGCGCTACAAGCAGCTCCAGGAAATTATTGCTATTCTTGGTATGGATGAACTTTCAGAAGAAGACAAGATGACGGTTGCCAGGGCAAGGAAGGTCCAAAGATTTCTTTCACAGCCTTTCCATGTTGCCGAGGTTTTTACAGGTACGTCTGGTAAATACGTTTCAATTAAAGACACAATAGATGCTTTTAGAGAAATTCTTGATGGTAAACTGGACGAAATACCTGAGCAGGCATTCTATATGGTAGGTAATCTGGAAGAAGTTCAAGAGAAAGCAAAAACTCTTTCTAACTAATTTTCAGGAGCAAATAATTGGCAGATAATTTACACTTAAAAGTAATCACCCCGCTTGCACTTGTTGTAGATGAGATGGTTGAGCTGGTTGAGGGGCCCGGAGAACTCGGAGAGTTTGGTATTCTCCCGGGACATGTTCCTTTTTTGACTACACTCAGCCCCGGGTTTTTAAAATTTAAACAGGGCTCTGAAACCAAGTCACTTGTTATTCCGGGCGGCCTTGCCGAAGTGAGTGATGACAACGTGAGAATCCTTACTGATTCCACCGAAGACCCGTCTGCAATCGATACTTCTGCTGCAAAAGAAGATATTCACAATTTGGAAATTCAGATTGATGAAAACCAGGGTAATGCAAAGAAGTTAAAAGAACTTAATTTTCAGCTAAAACTTGCCCAGGTCAGGGCTTCCGCAAAATAAAAAAACAATTTATATAAAAGATAAAAAAAGCCCTGGCTAATGAGTAGACGGGGCTTTTTAGTTTGATTTCAATTTTAGTTTAACTGCATTTGGAATAAGCACATGACATGCATGTCATGCATCCTGATTCGAATGCAAGTGCCCTGTCTCCGCATTCCGGGCACACTTCGAGCAATATATCGGTACTTTCTGTGCTTTTTAAAAAGAGGTCGGTCTGTTTTCCTTCTTCAGCTGTTTTTTTTTCAGTATCGGGGTCTGACACAAAACGTTT
Source organism: Candidatus Dadabacteria bacterium (assembly GCA_030624695.1). Taxonomy (GTDB): domain Bacteria; phylum Desulfobacterota_D; class UBA1144; order Nemesobacterales; family JAJCZQ01; genus JAJCZQ01. Next base: position 9,799 of record JAUXJP010000013.1, read on the forward strand.
TTTCAGTACTGTGGCAATTGCATCAGGAACGGACATTACAAGCTTCCCTTCTGAGAATACGGGTGATGAACCGCCTATTCCCTCAAGCTGTTCTACAACGTCCTTTACACTTATACCCGACCTAAGGGCTAAAGATACCAGCCTTCCGGTTGCCTCGGCATCAGCCATGGTCGTATAACCTGATTTTCCTATCTGAACAAACACTTCAAATGGCCTCCCCTCGTGAGTGTTGATAGTCACGTAGAGATTTCCGTACCCGGTTTTTATCACCTCTGTAAAACCTTCCAGGAAGTGCGGCCTTTTGACAGGCTTTACTTCAGGAAAAGAGGTGGGATGAGGGGATGAGGTGAGGTTGGGGTGGGTGGTTGGCATCCCTTCATCCCGGGTTGAAGTGGTTTCAAACTCTTTATTTAACTCTTCTTTAGCTTTTTGTTGTTTTGCTCCTTCTTCGGTAATTAAAATACCTTCCCTGGAGCCTTCCCTGTATACGGTTATACCCTTGCAGCCCAGTTTCCAGGCGAGGAAGTAGATGTTTTCTACCTCTTCAAGTGTAATGTCCATGGGCAGGTTGACCGTACTTGATATACATGAGTCAATGTGTTTCTGGATTGCTGCCTGCATACGTACACGCATTTCAGGCTCTATTTCATGTGAAGTTACAAATGTGTTTGGAATCTCTGAATCATCTTCAAGGTCAAATTGCTGCATATATTCACCAACAAGCGGATGGTAAACCTTGAACTCTTCTTTTGAGAGTGATTTTGAATGCCGGATGTATGATTTGGCAAACATCGGTTCCACACCGCTGGTAGTTCCGGCCAGTACCGAGCCGCTTCCAACAGGGGGTACTGTTAAAATACAGGCATTTCTAAGTCCCTGCGTCTTTATTTTTTCTATTATGCCTTCATTTACTGTTTTTAGAAAAGGCTGTCCAATGTGGGTATCAAGATCAAATGCAGGGAAACTGCCTTTTTCCTCGGCAAGATTCGTACTAGCTTCGTATACTATGTTCTTAATATGCTCAAACATCTTATCGGTAAATTCTACTGCTTCGTATGTATCGTATTTAATGTTTAGCTTGGTAAGCATATCGCCAAACCCTGTAAA
>JAUXJP010000022.1 GCA_030624695.1 Candidatus Dadabacteria bacterium
AGGATTTACCAGTATCAGTATGTACCCAAAACTCTGGGAAGTTACCGGAATAAGCTACGGCGAACTTATTAACAGGCTTATTGATCTGGCACTTAAGAGGTTTGCTGACCGACAACTTCTTGAGACGGATTATGATAGTAGTATATAGCTACTTACCAAGCATACCGTTTTTTTCACCCCTGAATATAACCAGAAAAATTACCCCTGTAATTATAAGTACACCTCCAGCCAGTTTTATAAAAGGCGGGATGTCGTCGAAAAGAAGATAGGAAAGTACGACAACAAACAGGGACTCAAGGGGCATTACAGCGGTTGTTCTGGAAACATCAAGCAGTTTTATTGAATGAAACTGGCATGCTTTTGCAATATAAGCCCCGGATATTCCTCCAAGTGACATGAATATGGCATCTTTAATAGTCGGATAACTGAAAGTCCCCGTAAATAATAAATATACAAAAAGTACAATGGAAACACCCAGTGTCCTTAATGTGGCAACCATGAGCATGTTTAAATCGTTTGCAATTTTTTTTACAATATAAGAAAGAAAGGAATAAAAAAATGCTGCAGCAAGTGCCGTAATAGTGCCGTAAATCAGGTAGTTATCTTTTTGATATGCGATAATTATCACGCCGATAACAGTTAAGGCTATGCCAATGCTTTCTCCTTTCTTTAATCTCTCTCCTAAAAATATAAAACCCAGCAGCAGGGAAAAAAGGGTCTGCGCCTTCATTAAGAAGGAGGTCAGGACGGGCCCAATAGTCCAGACTGAAGTGACCCATAGTGCTGCACCTATAGAAGTCAGTACACCACTATAAATGAATATTTTTTTATATTTATGCAGGTTCCTTAACTCTTTTCTTTGTGATGGAAGAAGGGGAGTAACTATCATTGAAAATACAAAAGCACCAAAGAACCAGTAAAAAGTAGCAACTTCGGGATCCAGGTATTTTTCAAAATTTTTTCCAAAATTCAGGTATTTTCCGCATATATATGACAAAGCTGTAAAAAAAGCAGTACCTACTAAAAACAGGTAACCCCTGATTGGCAACTTTTGGTATTGTTTATTCATATTCTATAAGGAACCGGGGCTTCTTCTCCACCACCAGGCTAGTATTGAACCCGAAATATTATGCCAGACGCTGGCTATTGCGGCAGGTAGTGCAGCCAGTGCACTAAAATGAAGGTTTGCCAGGGCAACTGCGAGCCCCGAGTTTTGCATACCGACTTCTATGGATATAGTCTTAGCCCTTATATTGTCCATTCCGGAAAGCTTTGCTATATAATATCCGGCTACGAGTCCGAAGAAGTTATGGATAACTACAATTAATAAAATTTTTGGTCCCGTGGTTGAGATTGCTGTAGAGTTTGCTGCAACTATAACACCTACGATAAATATAATAGCTACAGTTGATATGGAGGGTAAAAATTCATTAAAAGTATTAACCCTGTCTTTAAGTATTGCCCTGGCACCGAGTCCGAGAAGAACGGGAATTATTACTATCTGAACTGAGGATATAAACAGTTTTATTACTGGAACTTCTATCCACTGACTTGCATAAAAGTACATTAACACAGGGATTAAAACAGGGGAAAGAATTGTTGAAACGGAAGTTAAGGTTACTGAAAGCGCAAGATCACCGCGGGCAAGATAAGTGATTACATTGGAAGCCGTACCTCCCGGGCACGATCCAAGAAGTATAATCCCGGCAGCAAGAAACTCGTTAAGGTTAAAAACCTTTACGAGAATAAATGCTCCAAGCGGCATAAGGAGGTACTGCAGAAGAACCCCAATGTAGACATCCCCTGGCCTGGCCAGAACCCTCCTGAAGTCATGTATTGTAAGGGTCATGCCCATACCAAACATAATTATCCCGAGTGTAGGTACAATAAGACCAGTCAGGCCTTTGAAGTGGTTAGGATAATAAAATGCAGTGAGGGAAAATAATATAATCCAGATTGTAAAAAAGTTTGTAATTACATAGTTTAGGTTTTTAAGTAATTTCAATCGAATTCCGGATTGAAGAAGATTCTATTTGGATTTATTCTGACTTTCCGGAGCCTGGTCAACGGCAATAGCAAGTTTGGTAAACCCTTCCATTTTAACAAGGTCCATAGCTTCTACCACTTTGCCGTGTTCAACTTTGTTGTCAGCCCTGATAATAATCAGTGAACTCTTATCTTTAACTTTTTTTAGATTTTGTTTAATTTCTTCTTTTGTTGCGACTTCTTTGTTGTAGTAAAGTTTTCCACTCTTAGTGATGTTTATTGTAATATTTTCTGTTTTAATTGGCTTTGCTGATGATGCCTCGGGAAGATTTACATTTATTCCGCCGGAACTGGTAACGAAATTTAAAGATAGTGCGAAAAATATTAAAAGATTAAATACGACATCAATCATCGGGGTAAGGTCAAGGGTTGTTATAGCATTTAGTTTCCGGGAGGTTTGCTTTTTGAATTTCATTGGATTAATTAAACTGGGCCGGGTTTCTTTTTGATAAGTTCGATAATTTTTTTTGACTCCTGTTCAAGCATGGTGACAAGTACTTCATATTTTCCTGAAATATATTTATATGATATAAATGCTGGTATTGCTATGAACAGGCCTATTGCTGTTGTATAAAGTGCTTCTGAAATACCTCCTGCCAGGGCAGGGGGGTTTATAACATCATCACTTGAAATCACACTGAATATTTTAATCATACCGGCTATTGTTCCTAATAATCCGAGTAATGTACTTACTGTGCTTACTGAACCCAGCCCCTCAATATATCTGGCAAGGTCAATGGCTTCGTTTTGTCCTGCCTGTTCGACCTTCTCATGAAAAAGCTCTTTGTCTGAAGTCCTTGCATCAATGGCAGCGGCTGCAATTCTTGAAATAGATGAGTTGTTTTCAAGGCATAGAAGTGAGGCTTCTTTTATTTCCCCGTGGTCAAGGAAATTGTATAGAAGGTCAAGAAATTTCCCAGGAATTGTATTGCTTGTTCTAAGCTGCCAGATCTTCTGGAGAAATACCGCAAGGCCGAATATGGAGCAAAGAAGAAGGGGGTAAAAAAATATTCCGGTTTTTTGAATTATCTGTGAAAGTGATTCTGTAACATCCATAATTATTAATGGTTAAACATATATTGAACATCTGAATGTGCAAGTATTATTTATTCGGACAGGAAATCGGGTATTTTTTCCCCACGTATCAAATCCTCGAAATATTCCCTTTCTTTAATGATGTTTATGCTGTCTCCGTGTACCAAAACCTCTGCTGCTCTTGGCCTTGTGTTGTAATTGGAAGACATTACAAAACCATATGCCCCCGCGCTAAGCACTGCCAGGTATTCCCCATTAGCTACCGGGGGGAATTCCCTGTCCGTTGCAAGAAAATCGCCGGATTCGCATATTGGTCCTACTATATCTACGGTATTGGTTGCTTTTTCGTTTTGCATTACAGGAATTATTTCATGGTGCGAGTTGTAAAATGCCGGCCTTATAAGGTCATTCATTGCAGCATCAATAATTATAAAGTTTTTTTCACTACCCTCTTTTGTATAAAGGACTTTAGTTACCATTATTCCTGCATTCCCGATAAGTGACCTCCCGGGCTCTATAACCGGCCTGTAAGGTTTGTTCATTAAATGATTTTTTATTATTCCCGCATATTCTTCCATTGAAGGAGGTGTTTCATCTTTCCTGTAAGTAATTCCAAGTCCGCCGCCGATATCTATATACTGAATGTTGATATTTTCTTTTATAAGAGTATCAGCCATGTGAGTAAGTTTTTGCAATGAGTCATTAAACGAAGAGAGTTCAAATATTTGTGAACCAATATGTGCATCAATGGCAATTATATTAATGCCCTGCATATTTGAGGCTTCCCTGTAAACATTGATCGAGTTACCAATCTCGATGCCGAATTTGCTCTTTTTAAAGCCTGTTGATATATAAGGGTGGGTTTTAGGATCAATGTCCGGGTTAACCCTGATCGCGATGGGGGCTATTTTGTTGAGACTTATTGCAACACGGTTTATTGCATGGAGCTCATCTATGGATTCGATATTAAAAAATAGAATTTCTGCCTTAATTGCTTCTTCTATTTCCGCTTCTGTTTTACCTACACCGGAAAAGACTACTTTTGAGGTGTCGCCTCCTGCAAGCAGGACCCTTTTTAGTTCACCACCCGAGACAATATCAAAACCAGCCCCGAGTTTTGAGTATATTTTTAGTACAGCAATGTTTGAATTGGCCTTAGTAGAATAGCAGATAAGAGGGTTTAGCTCAGATAGAGAATCTGAATAGGAATTAAAGTTGTTTTCAATTGATGAATAACTGTAGATATAACATGGAGTCCCTACTGAATCTGTAATATCCCTGACTGCAACTTTTTCCATATAAAGTTCATCATTAATATATTCGACTGAGAATGACATTTAGGTAAACTCCCTTTAGTTATTAGGTAAAATACCTGAATGTACCGAGTAGAATAGAAAAATCAATTGCCTCAGATAACTTTATGGTTATAAAAGGCGTTTTTAAATTATTATTAATCAAAATATGGTGAATAGCATCTGATGATAAAAGGATTAAATGGTCTAAAAGTAACTTCTTTTGAAAGCAGACGTTCGAAAGAAATTGAAAAACTTATTGTTTACCACGGAGGAACACCGAGGGTAGCACCTTCAATGAAGGAAATCCCGCTTGATTCACTTAATATTTCGAATTTTAAAACTGATATATTTTCAGGAAAAACAGATGTTTTAATATTAATGACAGGTGTCGGTACCAGGATGTTGACTGAACTCATTAAAACTGAATTTGATCTTGAGCAATATAAGGGAGCCCTCAAAAGTACTAAAATTATAGCAAGGGGGCCAAAGCCTGTTTCGGCACTTAAAGAAATTGATATAGTTCCTGATATTACAATAAAGGAGCCCAATACCTGGAAGGATATTGTAAGTACCCTGGATGAAACCACTGATATAAGGGGGCTTAATATTTACGTCCAGGAATACGGCGTAACGAATGAGCAGTTTTTAAATGCCCTTGCAGAAAGGGGGGCAAATGTTAAAACCGTTTCCATATACCGCTGGGGGCTTCCCGATGATATTCAGCCTCTTAAAGAAGCTATTAACTCGATAACTCAGGGAGGGGAAGACCTCGTACTTTTTACCAGCTCCCAGCAGGTTGTAAATATGTTTGATGTTGCATCAAAGGAAGGATTGAAAAGTAAACTTTATGATTCATTTGGAAATACAATTATAGGCTCTATTGGACCCACAACTTCGGAAACACTCAGAAACTTTAATATTTCAGTTGACTATGAACCGGACAGCCCCAAGATGGGCAACCTTATCAGGGAAATTGCCCGTGTATCGCGAGAGCTTCTTTTAAAAAAGAGGACCGCATTACAAAGCGGCATTCAAACGGTTAACTGGAAAAGGACCGATATGTTCTGGGAAAATAGGGGGGATAAAGAAACTACGTCTCAATTTGTTAAGGCTTGCAGACTCGAAAAAACGGACTACACGCCGATCTGGATTATGAGGCAGGCAGGAAGGTTCCTTAGAGAATACAGGGAAATAAGGTCAAAGGTATCCTTTATAGAACTCTGTAAAACACCTGAGATTGCAGCTGATGTTACTTTGATGGCTGTTGAAAAACTTAATGTTGACGCCGCGATAATATTTTCTGATATTCTCTTAATATTACAGTCGCTGGGAGTTGATCTTGAATATTCTAAAAATGACGGCCCCCGGATTCAAAGGGTACTGAGAAGTCCTAAAGCAGTTGATTCATTACTAGAGTTTGAACCTGAATCAATGGATTATGTATATGATGCGATCAAGCTTGTAAGGTCGTCATTAAATCCTGACAAAGCACTTATTGGTTTTGCCGGTGCTCCGTTTACAGTGGCATCATATGCAATTGAAGGCGGAGGTTCAAAGAATTATATTAACACTAAATCACTTATGTACAGGGACCCCGGTTTGTGGAATTCCCTTATGATGAAGTTAACTAATGCAACGGCAAGTTATTTAAATTGCCAGATAAAGGCAGGAGCAGATGCAGTGCAGTTATTTGACAGCTGGGTAGGCTGTCTTTCTCCGGATGATTATTCTGAATATGTATTGCCTCATATGAAGAAACTGGTATCCATGATTGAGGGAGAAGTCCCGGTTATATTGTTTGGGACAGATACCGCCACGTTACTCGGGCATATGACTGATACGGGCTACGATGTAATTGGAGTTGACTGGAGAGTTGATATTGAAGAAGCATGGAATAGTATTGGTTATGAAACTGCAATACAGGGCAATCTCGACCCTCTTTGTCTCTTGTCTACCCAGTCATATATTAAAAATGAAGCAAAGAAAATTCTTGATAAGACTGCCGGAATACCCGGCCATATTTTTAATCTTGGCCATGGGGTGTTACCTCCAACGCCGGTAGATAATGTCCTTGCACTTGTGGATATGGTTCATGAATATTCACAGAACATAAAAAAGGATGAAATGCAATGAGTACTGAATTTGGTGCGATTGTCCTGATTGGCTACGGAGGCCCCGAGAAGAAGGAGGATATTATCCCTTTTCTAAAGAGAGTCTCGAGAGGCAGGCCTATACCGGAAGAAAGACTTAAAGAAGTGGCACATCATTATGAATTAATCGGAGGCAAATCGCCTCTGAATGAACTTACTTATAAGCAGGGTGAAAAGCTAAAATTTTTTTTAAGTGAGAAAGGGTATGACCTTCCTGTATTTGTTGGGATGAGAAACTGGCACCCTTTTTACCAGGACACTTTAAAGCAGGTTGCAGACCTAGGAGTTAAAAAAGCAGTAGGTGTTATTATGGCGATATACCAGTGTGATACTAGCTGGGGAAGGTACCAGCGTGAATTATTCGATGCATGCAAAGAGCAAAACCTTGATCTTGAATTTGTATACACCGACGTACTTTATGACCACCCATTATTCATAGAAAACTGTGCAGATAATATAAAAAGCTGTTTTAACCAGATAAGTGAGGAAGAGTTTGAAGCAACCAAACTGATATTTACTGCTCATAGTATTCCCACATCAATGGCAGAGAGTTCTCCTTATGTCAGTCAGTTTGAATCTTCTTCCAGGCTTGTTGCTGAACTACTGGGTCATAAGAACTGGATGACCGCTTACCAGAGCCGGAGCGGATCCCCTTTAAGTTCCTGGCTTGAGCCGGATATTTGTGATGTAATTGATGATATTGCTAAAGAAGGAGTGAAAAATATTGTGGTACAGTCAATAGGATTTCTTTGCGACCATGTTGAAGTCCTTTTTGATATTGGAATTGAAGCAAAAGAAGCAGCTGAAAAAAACGGTATAAATCTTTATATAGCAAAAACTGTGAACGATGACAACCTTTATATTCGTTCACTCGAAGAAAGTGTACTAAACAAGTTAAATTCATAAGGGATTTTCTGAAACTTATATGAAAATTGCCATAATAGGGGCGGGCATCTCTGGCTTGAGTGCTGCTTACTACCTAGATAGCCTTAGTAAAGACGAAAATTTTGATATCGAGATAGATATATTTGAAAAGAACGGACATGCAGGCGGCAATATTTCCACAAAAATTGAGAATGGATTTGTAATAGAAGAGGGTGCAGATTCGTTTATTACTTCCAAGCCCTGGGGAATTGACCTGTGTGAAAAACTTGGCATTGAAGAACAATTAATCTCTACTAACGATTCAAACAGAAAAACTTATATCTATTTTGACCAAAAACTAAACGAACTTCCTGAGGGGTTTTTTCTGATGGCACCTTCAAATATAGAAGCTTTTGAAAAAAGCACTTTTTTTTCTACCGAGGGAAAAAAAAGAATATTAAAAGAACTGGAGTTGGACCCACTTATTGATGATGGCGATGAATCACTCGAATCATTTATTGTACGCAGGTTCGGCACCGAGCTTCTGGAAAAAGTGGCCCAGCCGTTAATTGGGGGTATTTATACAGGAGACCCGGCCAAGCTCAGTGTTAAAGCAATACTGCCTGAATTTGTTGACTTTGAGAAACAGTACGGTTCTATCATAAAAGGAATTAGTAAAAAATATGGTTCATCAGATATTTCCAAAACCGAAAGCGGTGCAAGGTATGGACTATTTGTATCATTTAAAAATGGGTTGTCTGTTTTAATATCCAGCATTATTAAAGCCATGCCTGATGTTAATATTCACTATAATTCATCTGTAAATGAAGTTCTGAAGTCAACGGACACGTGGTTGTTGCATACCGAATCCGGTTGTGAAATTGAAACTGATGCTGTTATAATGGCAGGACCTTCTTTTGTCTCTTCTAAACTGCTTAGTAATACTGACAAAAAATTGTCGGGTTTGCTTAATGAAATTAGATATGAATCATCCATAGTTGTGAACCTGGTTTTTGAAAAGTCTAAAAGTGCCGATCTTCCAAAGGGGTTTGGCGTAGTGATACCTAATACTGAGAAAATGAATTTAATCGCTTGTTCCTTTTCTTCGCATAAATTTTCAAACAGGGCCCCTAAAGACTACGAAATTATTCGTTGTTTCCTGGGAGGAGCCTTTAACCAGAATGTATTAGGCCTAAAAGACTCTGAAATTATGAAACTTGTCCTTGAAGACCTTAACACGCTCTTTAATATTGAATCAGAGCCATTTAATTCATTCATTTACAGGTATCCGAATTCAATGCCTCAGTACACATTGGGTTATAATGAACTACTGGACAAGATTAGTGAAGAACTTAGAAAATATCCGTTATTAAGTCTTTCCGGTAATGCATACGGTGGGATTGGTATTCCGGACAGTATAAAATCGGGTAAGGATGCTGCTCAGTATATTTTCCAGAATCTGGTAAATTGAATTTATTATTAAAAAAATGACAATTTAAATCAATTTTTTAGATTGTTTTCTTAAATCCTTTTCAATACTTAATAATTTTATATTAAATACTAGAAAAATTTTAAATTATTATTACAATTATATTGAACAAAATAATTTTTTCTTCCCGGTTAATGGAGGTGGAGGATGAATAAGTTTTTATCTTTAACTTTATTATTAATACTTGTATTTGGATTTAGTGTAAATTCTTACTCGAACCAGTATTTTCCGCCTACTGCTTCCCAAAAGCATTTTACCGCTATTTTGAACGGCCTTCCAGGAGTAGTAACTGCTGTATGGGACACACCTGTTTCACTTTGGGTAAAAGTTTCATCGAAAGCCGTAGGTTCTCCTCCTAACCAAAACAAGGCTGATGCCCTTGCAGAAATACTTGCAGACAGGGGCAGAACTGCTTTATTCCAGCCTTTTTGTGTCCATATTTACCAGAAGAGGGACCAGGTTCTTGGCAGTAAATGCGTTTACTAGTTTTATTAAAAATGGAGAATGGAGAAAAAAATGGTGACAAATAATTATAGATACCTGGTTTTTTTGCTACCCATGATATTATTTCTTTCTTGTATTGCAGAAGTTCCTGTTAATGTCCCGGAGGACGGATACTGGCAGAATCACGCAGTAAAGTATAATAAGAGTTATGATAAGGTCTGGAATGCAGCAGACCAGGCTGCCAATGAGATTGGATGGAAAATAAAGTATTC
>JAUXJP010000131.1 GCA_030624695.1 Candidatus Dadabacteria bacterium
AAGTTGATGTTTTACCACCCTTATCCTGAACTGTACCGATCTCGTCTTCAGTTTCCACTAAATACCCGCTTTCTTCCTCACATTCTCTTGCTGCGGTTACCTGTAGGGTTTCATGGTCTTCTACTGTGCCGACCGGGAAAACCCATGAATCTTTATGCTTTCTTGCGCTTACAAGCAGAACCTCTATACCTCCGTTACTGCTATCCCTGTACACTACAACTCCGGCTTTATGTTTCACTTTGCTATTATGTTCAATAACCATTTTTCTTAACCTACATACTCTCTTTAATATCTTTTATCTTCTTTTTAATAAATATAATCTGTTCCTTGGAATCGATGAGTTTCTGTTCTTCTGCTTTATAAAAATTCCTGAGAGGACTCATTGAATCGACTATTTGGAGCTTCACATTGTCCATATCCCTTGTAAACTGCGACTTTATACTCGTTATAAGTTCTGTTGAAAGGTTGTCTACTTTGGCGCTGAACTCCTTCATGGCATTACTTCGTTTTTTTGGAAGTATGGCAAATGCCGTAGCCATAATAGTAAGTGTTGCCAGTATCCCCGTAATATCTACAATAAACGAAGAAAAGGCAGATACCACTGTTGCCCCAAGTGCCAATGAACCTACCTGCACACCCAGTACTGATGCAACAGCATTCCTGGCCGTGTCCACAAGGTTGCTTCCGAGAAGTTTTGGGTCTATCTGGGCTTTTTTTGATTCCAGCTCGGACCTTACCGTATCAATCAGTTTCATCCTGTGCTGAAGAAACGGGGTCGAGATATTTGCATTCTCAGTTTCGACCGAATCCCTGTAAAACCTGATTGAGCTGTCAATAATGTTCTTTGAAGAACTTTCAGTCCATGCGACCATATCATCAAGGTCTTTTTCAATCTCTTTTACCGTCTGAAGTGATACTTTCTGCTCAAACTCTTTTGCTATTTTTTCTTTCCTTATAAGTTTAAGAATATTTTCAAAACGGATCAGGTTATCTATAAATTCGATCCCCCTGTTCTTAAATTCCAGGAGCCTTGACCTTATCCTTTCGGTAAATTGGCCTGAATTCTCAATCAGGTCTTCTTTCATCCCTTCTATCCTTGATTCAAAATCATTTAGCTTTTGAATGTCTTTATTTATTTTCAAAAGATTATCTTCAATCAATATTTCCGTTTCCTCAGCAAGTTTGAGCGAAAGGTCGAGGGAATAGTTGAGTTTAATCCTGATTTTTTCATCCTCGCTCAGTGTTTCAAACAGGTATTTCCTGAGTACATCGAATCCGCTGTTTAGACTTTCTGATTTATCAAGTTCGCGTTTTGCAGATATTGGGATAATATGCGGTTCTATGCTGAAGATTCTTTGCAGTTCCGAAGTGGAGTGCTGAATTAATTCATTATATTCCTCATCGTCTGAAGCAATATCAATCTTGTTAAGTAAAAATACAATTTTCTTTTTCCAGTCATCTTTTAAGAATTTAATATATTCAGACTCACTTCCTGTTACAGCCCTTTCGGCACCAATGGTAAAAAATATAATGTCGGCCCGGGGTATAAAATTCTGTGTGATCTGTTCATGCTGTTCAATTGTTACATTTGTGCCCGGGGTATCGACAATGTAAAGGTTTTCGAGGTTTTTTTGGTTAACTGTAAAAGTGGCTATACCATCTTTTAATTCAACACCTTTTTCTTCACCGTATTTAATAATCGAGATTTTATCTGTAGTTGGAGTAATGCCTTCATCAAGGGTTTTCTCACCTATAATTGCATTGATTATTGTTGATTTGCCTGTGCTGAATTCACCGACAAATACAACGAGAAACAGGCTTTCAAGGTTGTCGATGGCTGAGATAAGCTTTTCTTCCAGCTCCGGATTTGAATGTTTCTTTACATTTCCATGCAATTGAGAGAGGATTTCCCTGGTGTCTTCGATAATCTTTATATACTTTTCATTAATAATGTTCATGGCAAATCTCTATTAATCCCAAGCAATTATAACCCATTTAGCTTAAAACTGATCATATTATACCAACTACTTTATTACAATTTAATACATCTTGGTTAAAATAGCAGATATAAATATTAATTCACAGTAATGTTAAATAATAGAAAAATTACTACTTTATTTTCAGCAGCTCTGCTTATCACGGTTATTTTTTTTAACTTAAATTCTTACGGGGAATCCGGGGTAAATCAAAATGGAATAAAAATGAACAGATTACAAAATGAAAAAAGTCCATACCTTCTTCAGCACGCAGACAACCCCGTAGACTGGTATCCCTGGGGCGATGAAGCATTCGAAAAGGCTAAGAAAGAGGACAAACCCATCCTGCTTTCAATCGGGTATTCCACGTGCCACTGGTGCCATGTTATGGAACATGAGTCCTTTGAAGATAACGAAGTAGCAGCATTAATGAATGAAAATTTTATTTCCATTAAAGTCGACAGGGAAGAAAGGCCCGATATAGACAATATTTATATGACTGTATGTCAACTGCTTTCCAAGGGAAGCTGCGGCTGGCCACTTAATATAATCATGACCCCGGAAAAAAAACCTTTTTACGCAGCAACTTATATTCCTAAGCAAAGCCGTTACGGCAGGCTCGGGATGATGGAACTTGTTCCGAGGATTGGTGAGGTCTGGAAAAACAACCGTGAAGAGATCCTTAAATCTGCTGACAGTGCAACGCAATCCCTGGCGGTTGCCACTGACCCCACAAGAATACAGGCAAGTGAGGAACTAGATAACACAACATTGAAAAAAACCTTTCAGCAGCTCGAATCGAGGTATGACCCTGCTCATGGAGGATTCGGCAATCGTCCGAAGTTCCCGACACCCCATAATCTTCTTTTTCTTTTAAGATATGGTCAGCGTACCGGTAACCAGAAAGCAATAGACATGGTAAGTAAAACACTTGAATCGATGAGTAACGGGGGAATATTTGACCACATAGGATTTGGTTTTCACAGGTATTCAACAGATAGAGAGTGGCTTGTGCCCCATTTTGAAAAGATGCTTTATGACCAGGCTCTTTTGGCACTTGCGTATACCGAGGCATACCAGTTGACTAAAAATCAGGGTTTTAAACAAACAGCAGAGCAGATATTTACATATGTACTAAGAGACATGACTTCACCAAAAGGCGGTTTTTATTCAGCTGAAGATGCTGACAGTGAGGGAGAAGAAGGCAAGTTTTATCTCTGGACCGAACAGGAAATAATTGAGATACTCGGCAGGGATGAAGGCGAAATCATTATTAATATTTATAATACCAATGCCAATGGCAACTTTACCGATGAGGTAAGCGGAGAAAAACCCCGCACTAATATACTTCATTTAAATAAAAATCCTGACCAGGCTGCAATGGCCCTTGGTATTTCACGTGATGAACTGGATAGGCGTATTGGCCAATCAAGGCAAAAACTTTTTGATATTCGGGAAAAGAGGATTCATCCATTTAAAGATGACAAAATCATCACTGACTGGAACGGCCTTATGATTGCCGCGCTTGCTAAAGCAGGACGGGTTTTTAATAATAAGAATTATACGGATGCAGCAGAAAAGGCAGCAGTTTTTATTAACACCGAACTTACAAAAGAAGGAAGGCTCCTTCACCGATACAGGAACGGGGATGCTGCGATACTTGCAAATATAGATGACTATGCATTTTTTGTCTGGGGCCTGCTCGAACTTTACGAATCAACCTTTAATACTGAATATCTGAAAGAGGCAATAAGCCTTAACGACCAGATGATTAAATATTTCTGGGACGATAAGAATTTTGGTTTTTTCTTTAGCCCTTATGACGGAGAAAAACTTCTTGTAAAACAAAAAGAGATTTACGATGGTGCAGTTCCGTCTGGCAATGCAGTAGCTATGATGAATTTACTAAAACTTTCAAGGATCACTGCCAACACAAAGTATGAAACTTTTGCAAATGAACTGGCTACAGCATTTTCAACCACTCTGAACAATTCACCAATTTCTCATACCATGTTTATGTCGGGCCTTGATTTTGCCGTTGGCCCGTCTTATGAAATAGTTATTGCCGGTAAGAAAGGGTCTCCTGATACCGAGAAAATGATAAGTGTCTTAAGAGAAAAATACGTTCCGAATAAAGTTGTTATATTTAAAGATAAAAATAATATTGATATATCGGAAATTGCTCCATATACTAAATCTCAGAAATTAATTGATGGAGTTGCAACCTCTTACGTTTGTCTGAATTTTATATGTAAACTTCCGACTACTGACCCT
>JAUXJP010000244.1 GCA_030624695.1 Candidatus Dadabacteria bacterium
AAAAAACAGCCCAGGATGCAATAAATAGTCTTGATACCTTCCTATTGTCCCTTCACACAACAACAGAAGAAAAAATTGAGTATAAAAGTTTTGATTCAGCTTACAATGCTTTGAACCAAGCCAATATGGCAGTAATTTCTGTTCCCGGAGAATTCGCCAAACTAGAAGTTGCCAGGGCCATAAACCACAATATCCATACCTTTCTTTTTAGTGACAACCTTAGTGTTGACGAAGAGATCGAACTCAAGGAAAGGGCCATTGAAAAGGGTTTACTTATGATGGGGCCCGGTTGCGGTACTGCAATAATAAACGGTACATGCCTTGGTTTTGCCAATATAGTGAGAAGGGGGCAGATAGGTGTAGTGGCAGCAGCCGGCACCGGACTTCAGGAAGTTGTATCCCTTATCCATAACTGGGGACTTGGAATTTCACACGGTATTGGAGTAGGCGGAAGAGATTTGTCTGAAAAGGTTGGAGGCCTGATGACTATTGAGGCCATTAAACATCTTCAGCGTGACAAAAATACCAAATTTATTTTATTGGTATCTAAACCCGCCTCGAGCAGCGTTGTTAAAAAGATTGTAGAAGCTGCCGGTAAAAGCAAAAAACCTTTTGCCATGTGCCTTCTGGGAGATAATTTAAAAAAAATAGCTGATAAAAATATTCATTATACGGAAACTCTTGAAGAACTATCACTATTAGCTGTGAACCTTGCCGATAAGAAGAAAGGTAAGCTAGTTGATATTTCAGGTGACGGCTGGAAGAGATTTGGAAAAAAATATTTAAAGAATGTTCATACATCGCAAAAATATATCAGGGGACTGTTTTCCGGAGGGACTCTTTGCTATGAGACGCAGCAAATCTTAAATAAAACATTGGGGGATATATTCTCCAATGCACCATTATCGGGTGAGTTTAAATTAAAAAATTCGAATAAAAGCTACAAAAATTCCTGTATCGATCTTGGAGAAGAAGAATTTACAGTAGGAAGGCCACATCCGATGATAGATGCATCAATAAGAAGTGAAAGAATAATACAGGAAGCTAAAGACCCGGCTACCGCAATTATATTGTTTGATATCGTATTAGGTTATGGCTCCAGTCCTGATCCGGCAGGAGATTTATTATCTGCAATTGAAAAAGCTAAAGAGATTGCAGCTCAGAAAAAGAGGTCTTTAGCATTTATAACCCATGTCTGCGGTACTGAAGGTGACATTCAAAACAGGGAATCACAGGAGCAGAAGTTAAGAGATGCAGGTGTATTGGTTCTATCAACAAATGCACAAACTGCAAGGGCCGCTGGATGGATAGCAAGCCGGTTGTCTAATGGGGTGCAGGTCAAATGAAACTTGCAGTATTGGCTTTTGGAGGAAATGCATTTACCGGTGAAAACGGCTATGACAGCTATGAAGATCAACTTCAGCGTACTAAAAATATGTGTAAGGAAATGGTCAAATTGGTAAAATTGAATTACAAAATAATTGTAACGCATGGAAACGGCCCACAGATTGGCAATTTGTTAATCCAGCAGGAGTCAGCTTCGGAGATTGTGCCGCCTATGCCGATTGATGTATGCGGCGCAATGACCCAGGGGCAGATTGGATATATGATCGTACAAACTCTCAGAAGTTATTTAATAAAAAACAATATTGAAAGGCCCATTGCATCAATTGTTACACAAGTTGTTGTTGATGAAAAAGATGATGCATTTAAAAACCCTACAAAATTTATAGGGCCGTATTTTAATAAAAAAACCGCAGATTTACTTGCCTTCGAAAGAAAGTGGAAAATGAGAAAAGATTCAAACAGGGGATACAGGAGAATTGTACCTTCTCCCAAACCTGTTGATATCATTGAGAAAAAAGAGATTGCCGAGATGCTAAAAAGAAATTTTATAGTAGTTGCCTGCGGTGGTGGCGGTATACCCGTAATACGTAAGAAAAACGGTGAACTAAGGGGTGTAGGTGCTGTAATTGATAAAGACCTGGTTTCTGAAAAACTTGCAACACTAACTAAAGCTAAAACGTTGATTATAGTTTCCCCGGTTGAGCAGGTGGCGTTAAATTTCGGAACTTCAAAACAAAAAAATATAACTAAAATGACGGTAAAAGAAGCTAAGGGATATCTCGAAGAGGGGCATTTCCCGCCGGGAAGCATGGGGCCAAAAATTCAGGCCGCAATAAAATTCCTGGAAGAGGGCGGAGAACGTGTATTAATCACGTCAGCAAAATCAACTGTTAAGGCCTTAAAAAATAAAGGGGGTACCGAAATTGTTCACTAAAGAAGAAATGTTTTTTATAAATAATAAAAAATATAGATTGAGAAAACAGAAGATTAGTGCTAGGGTGAAAAGATAGGGTGTTAAAAAAATTATAAATAATTTAGAAATAAAAAGTTCCCGGTAAAAACCCGGAAAGATTTAAAAAAAACATATTTAGGAGGTCATGAAAATGGCAGTAGATAGAGTAAAGGCTGAAAGGCCCCAAGAAGGCAAAGCGTTAGTGAATTATGAAGAAAAGCTTTATCCTGATCATAAGGCCAGGGAAGGCGAAAAAGCCTTATTCCTCATACATTCTGTTCCATATGAAGGTTCTGTAGCCGGTATAAATATGCTTACAGCTATTCGTACAAAGAGTAAAGGATACAAAGTGACGGTTCTTTTCTATGGCCCTGCTTCCGGTATACCCGTGTACAGGGGATGGCC
>JAUXJP010000130.1 GCA_030624695.1 Candidatus Dadabacteria bacterium
AAAGTGTA
This sequence comes from Candidatus Dadabacteria bacterium, assembly GCA_030624695.1. Classification (GTDB taxonomy): domain Bacteria; phylum Desulfobacterota_D; class UBA1144; order Nemesobacterales; family JAJCZQ01; genus JAJCZQ01. The sequence continues at coordinate 9 of JAUXJP010000130.1, forward strand.
GTTGTCGGAATCTTTCGAGTAACCGGCAATCAGCCTTATCCTTCCTTCGTCATCAGTAGTAAACAAATCCTGTCTGAATATTTCAGCATTATCACTCATCTTAAATAATACTCCTTAAATTAAAGTAAAAATTATCCTCACAACCTCATTAAGAGGATTCATATTATATTCAAAATTCCTTTGTTTGTAAAATTAGAAAACAATTTGTAGAATCTTGTTTATGAATAGAAAATTGCCCGTGGCTTTGACCATCGCAGGATCTGACCCCAGCGGGGGGGCAGGTATACAGGCCGACATTAAAACTTTTACAGCTCTGGGTGTATACGGGCAGTCGGTAATAACCTCCCTGACTGCGCAGAATATTTTTGAAGTCACGGCCATTCAGGACATTCCCCCGGCATTCGTAGCTAAACAGATCGACGCTCTATATAACGACCTCGGATTTAACTCCGTTAAGATTGGCATGCTCTCAAACAAAAAAATAATCGGTGTTGTGGCAGATAAAATCAAGCAGTACAAAATCAAAAATGTTGTCCTTGACCCTGTAATTGTGGCTACAAGCGGGGCTTTACTGTTAAACAAAAATGCCATCGGGCTTTTGAAATCAGAACTAATCCCAAGGAGCCTGGTAATTACTCCCAATATCCATGAGGCCGAAGTCCTCACCGGTAAAACTATCAGGGAAACCGAATCAATTAAGCAAGCGGCGAGGGAACTAAGAGAACTTGGCTGTCCGTATGTTTTGATAAAAGGAGGACACAGGAGAGACACTGTGAATTCCAATGATCTGCTTTACGATGGAAAGAGTTTTACAGAGTTTCGGGCAAAGAGGTTGTCAAGTATGAATTTCCACGGCACCGGCTGTACTTTCTCTGCCGCGATCTGCGCCGGGCTTGCAATGGGCAAAGATCTGGAGGATGCTGTAAGGTCTGCTAAAAAATTTATTTCTACCTCTCTTGCCCGGTCTCTTGGTTATAAAAAGAAACAGCGAAGGCTTATACATTACCGGAAAAACTAAATACCATGATCTCTATTGTCATTCCGACATACAACGAATCATCTACAATTGAACAAAACCTGGACAAACTGCTCTCCATAATTTCACCGGACGACGAAGTTATAGTTGTTGATGGGAGGAGTGAGGACGATACAGCAGATAAGGTAAAAAAATATAGCGAATTAACACTCATCCAGCACGATGAAAGGGGAAGGGCTGTTCAGATGAACAGGGGCGTAAGGGAAACAACGAAAGATTATGTTCTTTTTCTGCATGCTGACACCACGATTGATACAACAGGCCTGGATAAACTCAAATACGAGATAAATAACAGCCGCGTTACATGGGGCTGGTTTTCCATCAGGCTGAACTCCCCCAAATTTATTTACAGGGTCCTTGAGATTCTGGCCTCCTACCGCACAAAATTCGCGCACGAACCGCTAGGTGATCATGGAATTTTTGTAAAGACAGAACTATTCAAAAGTATAGGCGGATACCCCGAAATACCAATAATGGAAGACATTGAACTTGTAAAAAAGTTAAAAAATATTTCGGAAGGTAAAAGAATAAACCACTATGTACTAACAAGTGTGAGAAGGTTTGAGAGAGCCGGTATATTCAGGACTGTATTAAATATAAGTATGATGAGAATTGCCTATTATTTTGGCAAATCGCCCGATGCACTTTCCAGGTGGTATTTAAACCACAGGTAATTCCTTTTTCTTTAACCTGTAAAAAATCACAAGATGTGAAAATATTATTATAGGTACGAGAAATGTTGGGAGCAGGCTTAACGGCAGCCTCAGAAGTTCAGCCATATTTTCAGGATTTGCGAAAAAGAGTTTTGCCGCGATCCCTACTACAAATAAAATATCAATAAGCCCGAAAATATTCCATAAAAAATAGTAGGCAGGGCTTTTAACAACACCCTCTGCGCTTAGTATTATGAGAGTCAGCGCAAGTGCAGCTACGGCAATATCGCCCCAGCCGCCGTATACTGCAAATTCATAAGGTAAAATTCCCTTTCCGTAAAGGTATAGGAAATAAAAACCCACAAACCGTGTCAGGTGAATTGCAACAAGGTTGTTTAGAGGAATTGAACAAACCCATGACCTAAAGGAACCGACAAAGACAGACATTAGTATCAGGACAACTACAATTGTAAAAATAATAAGCGGGGGTAATACATTTTTAACGGCACCCGTATAGCCGGCAATACATGCAAGAACAAACCAAATTATTACAGCAAAATAATAGTTGTTGTTATTCACCGGTTATACCCACCTTCTTACCGACTTTTTATAATCCAGGTACTCATGGCCAAATATATTTTCCAAAAACTTTTCTTCCTTAACAATAAAAGCCTTCTCAATAATTATAATAAAAACAGGTACCACGACAAATGGAGAAATAGAACCAAGTACCATTGCGCCGCCAAAAAGAATTACTCCCATCCCAAGATAAATTGGGTTTCGGCTGTATTTATACATCCCTTCTTTTATCAGGTGGGTCGAATGTTCAAACGGCTTGATTGGTGTTTCGTATCTTTTAAAATAGTCTGCATGCCAGAGAACCAAAGCAAGCCCCGAAAATACAATCACAACTCCAAAATAATTAAAGGGAGGGTAAAACAGAACCATAAGGGGAAATGTGTAATTAAGAACAAATAATGCTATTACAGACAAAAGAAGATAAAATGGAGGAATATTTATTCGGTTCATAATATTTCTTAATAAAGCATATAGAATAAAAAATAAAAATAAATTATATTTAAAGCCTTAACAAATCCAGGAGGGCCGATTTAAACTATGTCTGAGTTAATTGATGGAAAAAAAGTATCTGAAGATACACGTGCGGAAATAGCAAAAGGAATCGAAGAACTAAAAAGCAGCAGTGGAATAACGCCCGGCCTTGCAGCTGTTCTTGTAGGAGATGACCCCGCTTCTGAAATTTATGTGAGAAATAAAAGAAAAGCATGTGAGAAAGTAGGTATTTATTCCGAGGAACATAAACTCCCGGATGAAACTACCGAGGAAGAGCTTCTTGAGCTTGTAAATAAATTAAACAACGACGATAAAATTCACGGGATCCTTGTTCAGCTTCCCCTCCCGGACCATATAAATGAAACCAATATTCTTAGAAATGTATCACCGCTTAAGGACGTAGACGGTTTTCACCCTGAAAATGTAGGAAGGCTTGTCGAAGGCAACCCAAGATTCATTTCCTGTACCCCATACGGAATAATAAAAATGCTCGATTATTACAATATTGAGATAAAAGGTGCAGAAGCTGTGGTTGTAGGAAGAAGCAACATTGTGGGTAAACCCATAGGCATACTCCTTCTTCACAGGCACGCAACTGTTACAACCTGCCACTCAAGGACAAAGAACCTCGGTGAAGTTACGAGAAGAGCAGACATTCTTGTTGCCGCAATAGGCAGGGCGAACTTTATAACTGCTGATATGGTTAAGGACGGTGCCGTAGTAATAGATGTAGGTATAAACAGGAATGAAGAAGGCAAACTCACTGGTGATGTGGACTTTGCCAATTTATCCGACAAGGTGTCTTATATCACACCTGTACCCGGAGGCGTAGGCCCGATGACAATAACTATGCTCCTGTGGAACACACTCGAATCTGCAAAACTTGCTGCTGAAGCAAATTAAATCACCGTTTTCTAGTTTCCAAGATCTAATGTCCAGTATTCCCATGAATCACTACTGGCACTTGCCGAACCCATATTAGTAAATACCTCTGTCATTATATTTGCACAGTGGCCGTCACTTGCCATCCATCCTGCAACAACCTGTTCTGCTGTCATTTGATTAGTCGACTTAATTATATTTTCACCCCATGCATTCCCGTTATATCCTGCTTGATTCATTCTTATTCCAGGACTAGTCCCGTCAGAACCTGTATGTCCAAAGAAATCCAGACTGGCCATATCATTGGAATGCCTTAGTGCAGCCTGCCCCAGTACCGAATTGATAGTAAGAGGTAACTGTGGGCCAAATGTACCTTCAGATCCGCAATTGGCTCCCTGAACACGCCTGGAATTAATTGATGAAAGCATCGCTGATGAGATAATTATACCGTTACCCTGTCCTGAGTCGTCATCGTCATCCCCGGGCGGGGTTCCGCCTTCATCATTCCCTTCTAAATCGCCTGACAGGTCGTCTTCTACTGTGTCATCCCCTTCTACCTGATCAATAATCTCCATATCCGAAACTTCAACGGGATTTAGAGGATCCTCGG
>JAUXJP010000116.1 GCA_030624695.1 Candidatus Dadabacteria bacterium
TCATTCCGATCATTGCGTATGAAATTGCGGTATTCCCGGATGAAGAATCCATAATAACCTTATCTTTTGTGAGTTCGCCGGAGGCTATGCCGTCCATAATCATCCTGTATGCCGGCCTGTCCTTTACAGAACCGCCGGGATTAAACCATTCTGCTTTTGCATACAGTTCCACACCCGGGCTGATATCATCATAAATATCGCTAAATGATATAAGAGGTGTGTTGCCTATTAAATCAAGCAAGCTTTTAAAGTTCTTAGTTTTTGTCACTTTTTTAGCCGAAATAGAAAAACTGAGTTATGAACGCTGAATCAGAACCTTGTAAAAAGGGTCTTCTCTATGGATATCAAGTACCTTATGGCCCTCCTGCTCAACGCTCTTTGGGAGGTTGGCTAGAGGCTCACCCTCTCTTAATGTTACTTCAAGCACCTGTCCCGTTTCCATTGTCTCAAGCTTTAGCTTTGTTTTAACAAATGTCATAGGACAAATTTCTTTAGTAATATCTATAGATTTATCGGGTTTTAACTCTGTCATTGTTATTTATTCCTAATCCAAAACTTAAGGATAAAGTTACCACAGTAAATAGTTGATAACAAACGGCACTACCTGGATTCAATCCAGGAAAAAACTGATTCAAAAATAAGCCTACCGTCAGTACCGCCGATTATATCTTCACATGACCTTTCAGGATGTGGCATCATTCCAATTACGTTGCCCGAAGGATTGCAAATGCCGGCAATATTGTGGACCGACCCGTTTGGATTGGATGAAGGGGCAGATTCTCCATTTTCATTGCAGTACCTGAACACTATCTGTGAGCCAGAGATTAATGATTCAAGAGAATGGTCTTCAATAAAAAAATTACCCTCTCCGTGTGCTACCGGTATTTTTAATACTTCACCCGGTTTGATAGAACAGGTGAAAGGTGTGCTTGTATTTTCAATAGTTAGGTGTGTCCATTTACAAACAAATTTAAGAGAATTATTCTTAAGGAAAGCACCGGGCAGAATACCGGATTCTACAAGAATCTGAAAACCGTTGCATATACCAATTACCGGTTTTCCCTTTTCGGCGAATGATCTTACCGATTCCATCACGGGTGAGAACCTGGCGATAGACCCTGTTCTAAGGTAGTCACCGTAGGAAAACCCTCCGGGTATTACCACGCAGTCAAAATCAGTAAGGTCCTGCTCCTCGTGCCAAACATATTCACAGTCATAAGAGAGTATGTTTTTCAGTGCATTGTAGCAGTCATAGTCACAGTTGGAACCGGGAAAAACAATAACCCCAAATTTAGGCATTAATTTCCTCTGTTATATGAATAGAGAAATCCTCAATTACGGTATTTGCCAATAGTTTGTTGCACATTTCAGTCACAGCTTCCTTTACTTTTTCTTCGGAATCACCTTCAATGTTAAGTTCTATCAGTTTGCCAATACGTGTGCTTGTTACCTCATCGTACCCGAGGTTGTTAAGCGCAGAAGATACGGCTTTACCCTGCGGGTCAAGCACAAGAGGTTTTAGTTTTACTTCAACTTTTACAAAATATTTATTCATGAATTGTGATAAAATTCTGGATGTGAAGTGATATTACCTGTTTGATTTCAGGATTCCAATTAACCTCTCCAGTTCGTCACCGGAGTAGTATTCAATCTCTATTTTTCCTTTTCCCGATTGCCCTTTTATTTTGACCTTTGTGCCCAGGCTTTTCTTCAGATCTTCGGCAATTGCTTCAAGATACTTTTTGCCGGTGTTATCCTTCAGGTTTTCGTTGGCCTTGGCTGTTAACACCGGCCTGGGCTTAACGAGTTTTTCTGCCTGTCTTACCGAAAGACTTTTAGCAATTATTATATCAAGGTATTCATCGAGCAGTCTTTCATCTTCAATGGTAATAAGTGCCCTTGCATGCCCTGCTGAAATTAATCCGTTTATCAATGCTTCCTTTGACCTTTTTGTTAATTTTAATAACCTTAACTGGTTGGAAATTGTAGACCTGTCTTTTCCTATCTTCCGGGATATTTCTTCATGAGTAAGTTTAAATTCATCTGCCAATCTCTGATAGGCTTCTGCTTCTTCAATAGGGTTTAGGTCTTCTCTTTGCAGATTTTCGATTAATGCCAGTTCCAGAATTTCATTGTCATCTGCTTCTATAATTACAACCGGCAGGCTCTTCATGCCTGCGAGTTTTGAAGCACGCCATCTCCGCTCCCCTGCAATAATTTCATAGTCGCTGCCGGATTTCCTTACAGTAAGGGGTTGAATAACTCCTTTTTCCCTGATTGATGACGCAAGATCCCGGATTGCAGAATCTTCAAAGTTCTTTCTTGGCTGGTATTTGTTGGGTTTTAACCTGTCAATTGGAAGCAGGTTTGGTGAGTGCCCCTCTTTCTTCTCTGATGGTATTAATGCATCAAGGCCTTTACCCAGTCCGGACTTTTTCAATTTGAAGGACCTCCATTATGGGACAATAATTCTTTTGCCAATGTGAGATAGTTGTCAGCACCACTGGATTTTACATCGTATATTATTAATGGTTTTCCGAAACTTGGGGCTTCTGCCAACTTTACATTCCTGGTGATAACTGTTTCAAATACCTTTTCCTGAAAATATCTTTTTATTTCATTAGCCACCGAATGGCAGATGTTGTTTCTTGTGTCAAACATTGTCAGCAGATATCCCTCAACCTCAAGTCCGGGATTTAACCTTTGCCTGATTAGCGAAAGGGTTCTTTGCAATTGCCCAAGTCCTTCAAGTGCATAATATTCACACTGGACAGGTACCAGTACCGAATCTGCAGCGGTCAATGCATTTACTGTAAGTATGCTAAGTGAGGGCGGACAGTCAATTAATATATAGTCATATTTATTCTCAATTTGTGACAAAGTTTCTTTCAATCGGGTTTCCCTGTTTTCAAGCTGAAGAAGTTCTATCTCCGCACCTATAAGGTCACTGTCAGAAGGGGAAATATCTAAAAATCCTTTTAAATTCTCTTCATGAACAGCCTTTATTGTTTTATCAATTTCAGTTTCGCCAATGAGGGCATGGTAAATATTGAGTTCATCACTATCCTTTTCTATTCCCAGACCGCTTGAGGCATTCCCCTGAGGATCGAAGTCAACTACCAGGGTTTTCCTGTTTGCAACAGCCAGTGAAGCTGCAAGATTCACAGTAGTTGTGGTTTTGCCTACACCGCCTTTTTGATTTACTACACAAATTATTTTTGCCATTTAGGTTCTTAGAGAATAAACTTGCATTTAAAATGAGTCAATATAATGTTTATGAAAGTTCTATCTTTGTTAATTTATCCATAAATGACCCTGATAGAAAGTACCCTTTATAAACTCTATATTTTAATTTAATCAAATTGAACAACAGATTAAACACTATAATATCCAGTTTCTTTTTTCTAGGTAATTCACCAATAGCTCCCGGCACAGCAGGTACGCTCGGTTCAATACCCCTTTATTACCTTATGGTTACATATCTGGGCGGAATTCAGTACATGGTTTTTTTACTTTTATTAACGGCATTGGCAATTAAAGTTAGCTCAAATGCGGAAAGAATATATAAACGGGAAGACCCGCGTGAAGTAGTAATAGATGAAGTTGTTGGTTTCCTTGTTACAATGGCATTTATAGCACCGACAATAATTAACATTGTTCTTGGATTTTTACTTTTCAGGGCGCTCGATATTTTAAAACCTTTTCCCTGCAGGAGGCTGGAGAAACTGCATGGAGGTTATGGTATTGTAATGGACGATGTTGCTGCCGGGGTGTGGGCAAACGTTCTCCTTGTTGCAATTAATAATATATTAATTAAATAATGATGGTATAATGAGAAAGCTTGAATTCATCAGTACAGGTAATGAGATATTGTCCGGACTAACCTTAGATACAAACTTTAGCTGGGCCGCGGATAAATTTTCTTCTAACGGCATAATTCCATCCTACCATGTCTCAGTTGGTGACGACGAGAAAGATATATCAACAGCATTTTCCATTGCATTGGGAAGATCCGCTTTTATTGTAGTTACAGGAGGACTTGGCCCGACAGATGATGACCTTACAGTAAAGACAGCCGCTGACTTTTTTGATGTTGAATTAACCTTTGATGAAACAAGTTATTCCGAGTTGGAAGAAAAACTGCGCAGCAGGGGAAGGAAAGTCCTAGGGGTTCATAAAAAGCAGGCAATGTTTCCCGTTGGCTCTGAGATCATAAAAAACATAACGGGCACTTCAAACGGATTTAAATTTATCAAAAATGACTGTTCATTTTATTTTCTGCCCGGAGTCCCAAGAGAGTTTAAATCTATGATAGAGGGTTTTGTGTTGCCCGATATCTTAAGGAACTCCGGCTCTGATAACTATATATTGCAAAAAGTTATCAAAACAATAGGGCTCGGCGAATCAGAAGTGGCTATGATGCTTAAGAGCCTTAAAATAGATAATGCGGATCTTAGTTTTAGGATAAAATACCCCGAAATTCATCTGAAACTTGTAGTAAAAAGCAGTTCTGTGGATGAAGCAAAAAAAATAATAGGCCTTCATACTGATGCAATTTATAAGTCTCTAGAA
>JAUXJP010000080.1 GCA_030624695.1 Candidatus Dadabacteria bacterium
AGGAATAAGCTGTATGTTTAAGGACTTTTTCTTACTGCTAGCCGAGCTAAGACAGGCTTATTCGGAAGGAATTTCTGAAAACGATATACTTAGGCCCTTAATTGATGCAGAAGTACTCGTAATAGATGAAATGGGAAAGGGCAAGAGTAATGAATGGGAAAAAAACATTCTCGACCAGCTTATAGCAAACAGGTACAACTCTTCGAAAATAACATTAATTACTACTAATTACCCATCAAAATATTATTCTGACAAATTAGGCGAAAAGGGTGAATTACTCGAAGAAAGGATAGGGGAACGGATATTCTCAAGATTAAACGAGATGTGTAATTTTCTCTATATAGAAGCCGATGATTTCAGGATGAAATAATTAGCTGAACTTCCAGAATTTTGAGTAAGTACCCAATACACCTTCAATAACAAATTCCAGGTTCCTAAAATCTTCGGGAAGGACTATTTCTGTTTTATTAATGTCCATCAGCTCTTCTATTACAAGTTTAGTAATTGAAGCAAGCCCCATAATGTTGTATCCGCCTTCAAGGACAAGGCTTAGCTTTCCGCCGCAGTGTTTATCAGCAGCATTCATAACGTATCTTGTTAACTGGGCAAACCCCTGTTCAGTAATCTGCATATTTCCAAGCGGGTCTACAAAATAAGCATCAAACCCTGCAGAAACAAGAATAAATTCGGGTTTATACTGTTCAATTACTGGTGTCAGTATAAGTTCAAATAGCTTATTGTAATCGGTATCTCCAAGCATAGGAGGGATCGGAAGATTTACGTTGTATCCTTCACCTTCGTCTTTTCCATATTCATCAAGGCTTCCTGTGCCGGGATAAAATGGGAACTGGTGTATTGAGAAATACAGCACATTGGGATTGTCGTAAAAAATATGCTGCGTTCCGTTGCCGTGATGAATGTCCCAGTCAATTACCAGTACGCGGTCAAGCCCCTTACTTAAAAGGTGTGCTGCTGCTACGGCTACATGGTTGAAGAAACAAAATCCCATTGCCCTGTCTGCTTCTGCATGATGCCCGGGAGGGCGGGGAAAAGCAAAAGAATAGTTAATTTCACCGTTTAATACTTTATCAATTGATGAGATAAATCCACCTGAAGCTCTCATTGCTGCATCGTAAGTGAATGGATTTGATGAGGTATCAGGATCAAAGTTATACACTTCAACGCCTTTTGTATTTTTTACAGTTTCAAAATAAGACTCGGTATGAGTCCTAAGGATCTGTTCTTCGGTTGCATCAACCGGGTTGAGAACCTCCAGCTTTGAGATCAGTCCTGATGAATCAAGCATGGTATTTATAGATTCAAGCCTTTCAGGGCATTCCGGATGCTGTGGGCCGTTTGTATGTTTTAAAAAGAGATCGTCTTTTACTATTCCAATACGTTTCATATATTAATCCTTATATGTCATCCTGAATTAATTTCAGGATCTATTACCTATATACTCTTTTATTAGCCCGATTAAATATATTGAACCGGTAATGCATACATGTGTATTTAATGTTTTAACATATTCAAATGCTTCTTTATAGTCTTCAACTATTTCTACATTATCCAGATACTTTTTAGATATATCATAGAGATATTTAGATTCGGCACCCCGTTCATTGGGAATTTTTGTAATTACTATCTTTTCAGCATTTCCTGATATTAAAGAAAGATACTCTTCATGGTTTTTATCTTTAAGCATACTGACAAGAAAAGTAAATTTTTTATTTACTTTTAATTCATCAATAGTATTCACAACTGTCTTTACGGAAGCAGTATTATGAGCCGCATCAAGTATTAGGTATGGATTAGAACTTAATATTTCAAAACGTCCTTCATATTCAACAGATTTAAGAGCATTTTGTATATTTTTAAAATCTATATTAAATTCATTGTTAGTATCTAGCAGTTCAGCAGCAGCAAGAGCAAGTGATGAGTTCATTATCTGGTGTTTACCAATAAGATTAGTAGATAAGTTTTTTAATTCTTTATCTATTCCATAGTAGTTAAAACTATTGCTTTCCTTTACATCAAAATTGAAATGTTTATCAATAAAATATATTTCTGTATTTTTTGACAACACTTTATCCACTAAGACCTTTTGCTCATTACCCGTAACTCCTGATACCACAGGTACTTTCTCTTTTATTATTTCTGCCTTTTCCGAAGCAATAAGTTCCAGGGTGTCCCCAAGGTGTTCTTGATGGTCAAATGATATGTTAGTTATTGCGGATATTAGCGGATTCACAACATTTGTTGCATCCCATCTTCCGCCCATTCCAACCTCAAGAATAGCTATATCAATCTTATTATTCTCAAAATATACAAATGCTGCTGCTGTAACAATTTCAAAATAACTAAGTTTTACTCCGGTAGTTTCACAGGCATCAAATACAGTCCCTAATGCTATATCAAAATTGTTATCACTAATATCAGTGGAATTAATTTTTATTCTTTCTGTAACTGAAACAAGGTGAGGGGAGGTGTATAAACCAGTTTTATAGTTATTAAATATCAGGATATTCGAAAGTATCGAAGCGACAGAACCCTTGCCATTTGTCCCGGCTATTAATACTGATTTAATTTTGTCCTGGGGGTTATCGAGATAAGTCAGGACTTTAGTTATTCTTTCAAGTCCGGGTTTTATATCAAAGAAACCTTCTTCAGAAAGTTTTTTTAAATTATGATTCATTCTTATGTTTAATAATTTCAAGTTTTGTGTATGTAATAAAAATAATAAAATATATTAATATTAAAAACAACATTTATAACAATCGATAAATCCAATCATACTTCTTAAGAGAATAAAAGAATACAATTCAGGAAAAACAGGCAAGGGTGGTTATAAGGTTTTGCATGGTTAATTCTTAAAAGTTCAAAATATTTAACAAGAGTTTTGAACTTAGGACAATCCATAAAGATTTAGTCTTCGAAAATAACTACTGCAACAGAATACTCTTTTTCATGTGAAATAGTCGTGTGTATTTTATTTACACCGCGGTTATCAGCAAAAGCTTTTGTAGAGCCTGCAAGCTCGATAAAAGGTTTTCCAAGACTGTCCCTTTTAAGTTCTATATTACGAAACTTTATCCCGTTCCTAAAACCAGTTCCAAGAGCTTTAACCACGGCTTCCTTTGCCGCAAAGTTTGAGGCATATCTTTGCATTTTCTGCTTATGTTTTTTTATAAAGTTTAGTTCATAATCTGTAAAAATCTTTTTAAGGAATTTATCTCCCCATTTATCAACAATTGACTCAATCCTGTTGTTTTGAATTATATCTATACCCAGCCCGACTACCATTTTAATCTCCACATAGTACCACCATATCCCTTACCGCAGTATCCATACCGACCAACATTGCCCTTGATATAAGGCTATGTCCGATATTTAACTCTTCAATACCCTCAATAAGTGCTATGTCTTCGACGTTAAAATAATTTAAACCATGTCCTGCTGATACTCTAAGGCCAATATCAAGTGCATAATCAACAGCGTTTTCAATTTTAATTAGTTCTCTTTCCATTGCTTTCTCACTCTTGGTGTCTGCGTATGTACCGGTATGTATTTCAACCATCTGAGCTCCGGTTTCAAATGATTTCTCTACCTGCTTCGGATCGGGATCAATAAATAGACTGACTAATATATTTTCTTTTTTTAACGCATTTACAGTGGACTTAATTTTCTGAAAATGTTTTACAACATTCAATCCACCTTCGGTAGTAAGTTCCTGTCTTTTTTCAGGAACAAGGGTAGCCATTTCAGGTTTGATTTTTTTTGCGATATTAGCCATAGCTACAGTAGGGGCCATTTCCATATTTAATTTTGTCTGTACAGTTTTTCTCAGGACCTCAAGGTCTCTTAACTGTGCATGCCTCCGGTCTTCCCTCAAGTGGACAACAATTCCTTTTGCCCCTGCAAGTTCTGCCATAGACGCAGCAACAACAGGATCCGGTTCTGTTCCGCCTCTTGCCTGCCTTACGGTTGCTACATGATCTATATTTACATTTAGTCTCGGCATTTTATTATCCAATCTCCTGCTGTAGTAATTCCATTATATCTGATGCTATTGAGTTAATGTTTGTAATATCTTCTCCTTCAACCATAACTCTTGCAAGTGGTTCAGTGCCTGAATACCTGATGTTTATCCTGCCTTTGTTTCCAAGGCTTGATTCAAAATGGTTAATCATACGGCTAAGCCCTGGAATGCTTTCAAGGGGCTTTTTGTCAGATATTTCAATATTCCTTAAAACCTGTGGAAACAGTTCTATGTCCTTGACCAGTTCAGAAAGGCTTTTTTCCATTCTTTTCATTATTGCAAGCACCTGCATGGATGCCAATAAACCGTCTCCGGTTGTTGTATGGTCAAGGAAGATAATATGGCCTGACTGTTCACCTCCAAGATTTATCCCTTTTTCTTTCATTGTTTCTACTACGTACCTGTCACCCACGTTTGCCCTATGAAGTTTTATTCCCTTATTGTTTAAATACACCTCAAGGCCCATATTACTCATCACGGTTGATACAATCTCTTTTTTCCTAAGCAGGCCCCTGTCAATCATCTCCTGAGTACAAATAGCCAGTATTTTATCCCCGTCTGCAATGTTGCCCTTTTCATCGCAGAATATAACCCTGTCTGCATCACCATCCAGTGCTATACCAATATCTGCATTATTATCTAATACATTTTTAATAAGAAGTTCGGGATTAAGGCTTCCGCATTCAGTATTGATATTTTTACCATCAGGATTAATGCCAAGGCTTATGACTTCTGCCCCAAGTTCACTTAACGCAAGAGGTGCTACTTTATATGCTGCTCCATTGGCACAATCCAACACAATCTTAAGCCCTTCTAAATTCATATTTTCCGGGAAAGTTTTCTTAACAAACACTACATATCTTCCCGTTGCATCATCGATTCGGTTTGCCTTACCTATTTCAATATTGGAAGCTGAAAGCTCGTCATCATTATCATTAAGTATTAAGTCTTCTATTATCAGTTCTTTTCTGTCAGGAAGCTTGAACCCGTGTCTATCAAATATTTTAATACCATTATCTGTATAAGGATTATGTGATGCTGATATAACTATTCCTGCATCAGCCCTCATGTTTTTTGTAATAAAAGCTATTGCAGGAGTGGGTAGGGGGCCTACCAGGTAAACATCTGCACCCATTGATGTAAGCCCGGAGGAGATAGCCTGTTCAAAGATATAACCCGACAAACGAGTATCTTTGCCGAGTATGATTTTTGGATGATTGTGTTTTTTTATATTGCGAATTACATAAGCAAGTGCCTTACCAAGTCTTAAGGCTATTTCAGGTGTCATGGGGTATTTATTTGCTACACCCCTGATACCATCTGTTCCAAAAAGTTTTTTTGAAGCGGACAATATAATTCCCTCTAGTTTACTTTTATTTCAATTGTTTCTGGTGAAAGTTTATTAAGATTTAAATTGTCGGGGTTAGGATAGTCTACTTTAACCCTTAATTTATGGTTTCCACTATTATCACTGCCAATATCCCTGGCATCTACATAAACCTCAATATCATTACTGTTAAGATTATTAATTATGCTATAAGGACCGTCAAAAATTATCATAGCCTTTGTATCCTTGGTAGCGGTATAGTTTAGGCCGTTGAAGTTCTTAAATATTATATC
>JAUXJP010000098.1 GCA_030624695.1 Candidatus Dadabacteria bacterium
ACTCCTTTATTAAAATTTGATAGAAAGTAGCTTAAATATACTCTAGGAAAGGGTTTTCTCAAGATGATAAAAAACTAAAACAGATATTAAAAAACGTTAATAAATTTACAAAATTTGATTAGATAAAAAAAAGGGAGACTACAAGAATCTCCCTTTAAGCAACTTATTAAATCTAACTTATTTCTTTACTGTGTGGCAGAATCCATTGCATCATTTACGTTATTTGATGCATCATTCATTGTATCCTGTCCTGCCTGACCACCATCTTTCATCATATCTTTTGCGCCGCCTTCTACTGCTTCAGCGCCTTCTTTCATTTCATGGCCGGCTTTTTCGGCACCTTCCTTCATATCATGGCCTGCCTTATCCATGGAACCCTTGGAATCTTCCACTGTCTTATTGGAAGTATCCGATGCATCCTGCATTACGTCTCCAGATTCTCCTGCTGAATTCGCTGCATCATTTACTGTTTCAACTGCCTTATCTGCAGTCTCTTTTCCCGCATCACCTGCAGACTCCTTATCCGATGGGGGACAAGCGGATAACGAAAATAATAAAATTGCTAGAAATGCAAATGAAGAAATATATCTGATAGACATATGACTCTCCTCCTTAAGTTTAAATACTGAATATTGAGATAGGATATATTAAAACTTTAAGGGTTTCTACAAATTTTTTTTAATTAGTAAGGGGACTTCAAAAAAAGGAAATTACGAAGAAAAAGGGAGCCGGAAACTCCCTTTTTTATTTTATGTAATGATTTTAAGAGATTAGGAATAAGCTTTTACGGTATTTTCCATTACTTCTACATTACCCTGTTTACCAACAGGCACGGGAGTAATAATTGCCAGCTCAAGTCCTGCATCGAAATATTGTTGTAACTTTTCCCTGCATTTAGATGCCGGGCCAGCTAGCGCAACGGCTTCTGCAAGTTCAGTCGTAAATACTTCAGCAGGGTTTGCCCCGCCCTTAATCTGATCAACTACGTCTCCGAATCCGATGTTCTTTATCAGTCTTTGATAAAAAGGAAAACGGGCATATCCTGAAAGTCCTTTTTTTGCTGCTTCAATTGCCGCTCCCTCATCATCAGAAACAAAGGATGGTATTCCGTCTGTAATTGTAATGTCAGAAAAATCCCTTCCTGCCTTTTCAGCACCATTTTTTACATTCTGAATCAGCTCGCCGAGGTAAGCTGGAGGACACATATAAGGCATCAGTCCATCAGCTATCTCACCTGCGAGCTCTGACGCGCCTTTAGTTAAACCCGCAATGTATATTGGAAGATGTGGCTGGCTTCTTTTAAGTGTCAGTCTCTCTGAGCTGCCGTCTGCAAGCGCCCTTACCTCTCCTACAAATTCCCTCATATCTTCCACTGCGTCGCCCATCTCGATATCATATCTGCTGTTGACTGGTTTATGACTCACACCGAGTCCTAATATCATTCTACCATCTGTAATTTCCTGGATAGTAAGTGACGAAGCCGCCGCAATCACGGGCTGCCTCATATAAATATTTGCTATCCAAGTACCAACATTTATTTTTTTTGTAGCTTCAGCAAATACCTGCGCATTTGTTATTGCGCTGTAAGGAGGAACTTCGGGTGAGAAAATGGCCTCGAAACCACCTTCCTCAGCAATTTTTGCAAGTGACCTCAGATCTTCAACACTGCATCCCCATACTGGTGAGATTGTAGCAACTCTGCCCATAATTTTCTCCTCTATATTTTATTTTCTAATATTGATTAATTACATCCCTGAAATAATCCGGCCTAAGCAGACTTTCATCATTAGCAGCAAGGACCTGCCTTATTTCCTTTAATACCCTCTCTTTTTCTTCAGGAAATTTAGCCTTAATCGCAAGGTAATTAGAGATATGGTTTGAATAAAAATAACCGTTGGTAAGGTTTGTACCTTCGACAATCGTTTCCAGCTCCTTTATCAGCTGAAATTTCTCAGGAAGTTTAAATTCCCCTTTTTTCCACTCTTCATATATTGGGGCACCTTCCCTAAGCTGAAGTGTTAATGCTCCTACATACTCAGGGTCAGTATCAGTAAGTAATTTCCCTGTAGCAGTGGCATGTTCATTACTTCTTTCCACTCCGCCGATTCCAAGCAGCACCATCGCTGAGTTCATAATTCCTGCTTCCTTGAGTTTTTTAGAAGCTTCAACGGTTTCCGTAAAACTTGCGCCTTTTTTAATCTTTTTGAGTACAATATCATCCCCGCTTTCAAATCCTATATAAACCATCTCCAATCCGTTGTTTTTAAGTTCTTTCAGATCCTCAATACTTTTTCGGAGAATATCCCCAACGTTGGCATACATAGTGATTCTTTCAAGTCCTTTATTAACCATGTGAAGGTAGTCCATGATTTCAACAAGTTTTGATGTGGACAATACAAGTGCGTTACCGTCAGAGATAAAAATCCTGTTGTTGAGCAGTCCTTTGGATGAAGCATTATCAATTATCTGCTTTATCTCATCCATTGGACGGATTCTGAACTTCTGCTCTTCCTTTCTGTACATAGCACAGTACGTACAATTATTATGAGAACAGCCAATAGTTGCCTGCAAAATAAAGCTTTTATGTTCGCTCGGTGGCCTGAAAAAAGGTGTTACATATTCAATCATCTATATACAAACTAACAAAAATTGAGTTACCATTCAAGTTGTCTTTACAATTAATCTTATTTGTATATAATTCAGCCCATGTTTAATTTAGAACCACATGAAAAAGAAGGTGCTATTTATATTGCAGGGATATTTTTACTTATTTTTTCAATTGTTGGAATTGCTTCCTTGACCCATGTAGTGCTTTCTCCCTAATTCAAAGACCAGTTTAGAGCAAGTAATACTATCTCATCAGCCTTAAGCTCTTTATTTGTACTGTCATAATAAGTCACATTTCCATTATTTTCAGTAAAATCTATATTAAAGAGTTGCTGCATTTTATCGTTGCCGGGGCCCTGAATTCCTAATTTCTTCACCCTTCCATAAATAAATATCTTTTTATCTGAACTTTGCATAAAAAATGCAAATCTTTTTGCTGTAGAAATCACAAAACCCTCACCGCCGCTATCAAAATGAAAGAAAAGCGGTACCAGGTCAACTGGGAGTTTGTGAAGTTTTATAGAAGTTATCCCATTGGATTTAAGTGTATTCACTCCTTTTTCAGCATATTCAAAGAGTGACTCTATTGCGTGTGAATTTATACTTTTGCTTTCAGTATTTATATCCGGTTTATAAACATTATCTGATAATTTTTTAATCTCTTCTGTAAATTTATCCATTTTATTATTTCCAGTATGTTATAATAATCTTTATAATACTTGTTGAACGCAATTGTAACAGCGGGGAATTAAAGTATAGATAAAGTATACGGAAAGACATCGGGACTCAAGCAAAGCCAGTTAAAGGATATTTCAAGGCTTTACAGGAGGAGAATGCAGCCCGACGAACTCATCAGCAACGAACTTGCCAGGTCCCTGGCCTCTTTCTCATTTAATATCAATCGAACTATCTCAATAATAATAAACCGTAGGGGTAAAGTCTTTAAAGTAATAATCGGGGATGCCAATGAAGTTGAGTTTGAAAAACTTCTCGGAAGATTCCGGGAAGCAAAATCAAGGTTAAGGGGTTTCAGGCTTTTTCATACACATCTGAAAGACGCCGTTTTATCTAAGAATGATCTCACGACCCTGATCCGGGAAAGACTCGACCTGATTGGAGTTGTAGAAGTCGCAGAAGAAGGCTATGCAGGGAAAATCCAGTTAGCACACATCGTTCCATTAAACGGCAATAGTGATAAAAAATGGGAAATATATTCCTACAACGATGCAGGACGAATAGATATCGACCTTAACCCACTTATAAGTGAGACGGAAAACAAATTGCAGAAGTCCTATACCGAACTCGGTGGGGACCCGGACCTTGAGGGTGTTCTGCTTGTAGGCTTTCATACTAGCTACAGATCAGAAGCCGAAAAATCAGTGGAAGAATTAAAATCTCTTGCACTTTCAGCAGGCAAGAAAGTACTCGATACCGTTATCCAGGTAAGAAGAGACATTGACCCCAGGTACCTTATAGGTAAAGGTAAATTAAAAGATGTGATATTACAGGCCGAACACATTGGTGCCGGTACGGTTATCTTTGATGTTGAACTTACCCCGGCGCAGGTAAACGGGATAATAAAAGAAACAACACTTAATATTATTGATAAGACCGAGCTCATACTTGAGATTTTTGAAAAACATGCGGTTACAAGTGAGGGTAATTTGCAGGTAAGGCTTGCAGAGCTAAAGTACTGCCTTCCGAGGTTAAGGGGAAAAGGAATTGAATACTCTCAGCTTGGGGGCGGAATCGGGACAAGGGGCCCCGGTGAAAAAAAGATCGAATACCAGCGAAGGGCAATAAGAAAACAGATTGATAATCTTGAAAAACAGATCGACAACATTTGCTTCAGAAGAAAGAATACGAGAGAAAAAAGGGCTGCTACCGGGATACCTGTTGTTTCACTTCTGGGTTATACCAATGTCGGGAAGTCCACACTATTTAACAGGCTTACAAAAGACAGTGTTAAAGTACAAAACAAACTTTTTTCCACACTAAGCCCAACTACAAGAAGAATCAAGCTCCCCTCCACAAGGGATATATTAATCACTGATACTGTTGGATTTATAAGCGGCCTTCCCGAAGAGCTGATAAATGCTTTCAGGGCCACCCTTGAAGAAATCGGGGAAGCAGACATTCTCCTTCACGTTGCAGATGCAGGTGACCCGGCTGTAGAAGAAAAAATAGAATCAGTTGATAAGATTATCAGCTCCATGGGTTTTGAAGATATACCAAAACTTATTGTATTTAATAAAAGAGATAATACGGATCAGGAAACTATCGATTTCCTTGAGAATTCCTATCATACCCAGGTGATCTCGGCACTGAATAAAACCAATATTCAGTTTATAAGGGAACTACTGGATATCGAGATACAAAATATATTTCAGTTCCCGGAAGAAGAACTCAACTATCAGTATAGTGCTTAATTTTATAATTCGGACATAAAAAAGGGTACCGAAGT
>JAUXJP010000068.1 GCA_030624695.1 Candidatus Dadabacteria bacterium
AGAAAAAAATGGCTGTTGGCTGCAATAAATTTATAAACATCAATTGCTGTATTTCGTGGTATTCCCAAAGAAAATAATGGTTCAACCATACTTTTTATAAAAATATTGGTACAGGCACCATGACGGTTATGACATTCGTCACCCATTTGGATTCCCTGTGAAAGAATATTCCAAATTAATATTCCACCAGATTTTTTTACTGCTTTTTTCATAACAGGGGCAAAAACGTCCCTTATCCAGTTAAGGCGTGCTAATGTTTCTTTGCCAAAAGCCCCGAACCAAAGGACCTGGCCACCACCCTCATTAAAAGTGGAAAATGCTTCCTTACCGCTTGTTATATCTTTTGTGATTATCACCGGCATTGATGCTGAAATTATGCCTGTCATTGGGCCTACGCAGTCATGATGATGATTTGGTGAAAGTGTAATTTTATTTTTTTGTAATAGTTTTTCTGCAGCTGAATCGCTTTTAGCAAGCCCTTCAAATATTAAGGCACCTTTTACTGCCCTTTTCATCGGGTTGCACATCCGCCTCCAGCTAATCGGAGGACCGGAATGAAGAATTGTAGTCGGAGTTATGCCGGGTATTACTTTCAAGGCCGTATCTACCCCTTTAAAGACCGGCTCTGTAGATAAAAGCAGTTGCAGAGCATATGAATTAGCGTCATCAATAATTGTAGGAAGATTTTTTATTTTATTGTCCTCATTTATTTTTTATGATGTTGCGATTGAAAGTACCCAGATTAATTTTGCGGGGTCCTTCCCAATATTTTTCCATCCATGGTTTAAATGGGTCTTAAAATGCAAACTATCACCAGATTTTAAATAATAAGTTTTTTTATTTATATTGAATTCCATTTTTCCCTGAAGGCAGTAAATAAGTTCTTCCCCACTGTGACTCATACTTTTCTTACCACTTGAGGCTCCTACCTGTACCGTCGCGTATGCCGCTGTCATAATGAATTCCCCATACTTGGTAGCAGAAATTCCCTGCAGATCTAACCCTTTTTTAAAGGTAAAAATAGTTTCACGCTCTTTAGATTTAGTCAGGTACGCGTCTCTTGCCTCTGTTTCTTCTTCTACAAAATTGGTGATTTTCTTTCCAAGTGCATCCGAAATCTTCATCATTGTGGTAATTGTCGGCTGAATACCTTTTGATTCAATTTTATGAATTGCCGCTGCGGAAATACCTGACCTGTGAGACAGGTCTTTTAAGGACCAGCCCTTTTCAGATCTGATGGTTTTAATTTTCTCACCTAATCTCGCAACAATCTGCTCAATTTTCTCGTTTTGCTTAACCATTTATAACCTTTTCAGCTTTCGAATTATTTATTCCTATATATGAATGTGTATTTAAGTCCCAGAAAAGTTCTTTATTTCCGTTCATAATAAAAAATATTTTCTTATCAGCTGTTACATTTCCGATTTTTTCACATAATAGGCCATGTTTTTTAAATTTTTCCTGTACTTTTGAACTGTTTTCCGGTCTTACAGAGAGAACAAAACCATAGCTTGGAAAAGTAAGTAACCATTTCTCCAATGAAACTCCGAGTGGAATAGTAATTTCGTCTGTGAATATCTCTGCTCCTTTTTTTGAACACTCAAGCAGCATTAATATTGATCCGATAGAACCTGCCATGCTTATATCTTTAGCTGCATCGGCAAGTCCCTGTTCAGCAATGTGGGGTAGAATTTCTAACTGCCTTAAAAGTTCATCACTGTTTAGTTCACTTGATGAGTCCCAGAAATTGTTATCAGCTACAAATTTACCTTTAGCACTTGTTACAATAAGCAAATCATCACCGTCTTTTGCATTAAAGCTTGTCAGCAGTTTCTTTGCTTTACCTAATATGGATACGGAAAGAGCTGATTCTTTTGAATCACTATTAATATGGCCGCCTACTACCGGTACGCCATACCTTGTAGAGTTGTCGTAAATACCTGAAAGCACTTCTTTTATTTGTTTATCACTTGAAGAGAAAAGTACATCAAGAATTGCAACCGGCCTGCCGCCCATTGCATATATATCACTTATATTAGTTAATACCGAGATCCTGCCCGCTAAATATGGGTCTGATTTAAGAAGTGGTTGAAAAACACCCTCAGCAGCAAAAAGAAGGTATTCACCTTTATTTTCTATAGCTGCTGCATCATCGCCCAGAAATACATTTTTTCCATCTATAACAGCATAATCAGGTAAATAGTTCCATATATTAGCTATAGCGGTTTTATCTTTAATTTGAGGTGAGGAATGTAAATTTTTAATTAGGTCTTTCATCTCAATTAATTATCTTTATTGTAAAACCATTAACCTTTGCCAAGGTCCGCTTCCATTAACTGATGGGGCTTCCCATGATGAGAAAACATTTCTCCTACTGGTTTCCAGTCGAGCCTTTTAAAAAATTTTACGTTTTGTGGTTGAACGTATGCCAGGAATTTGGTACATCCCCTGGCTTTAACAGACTTTACGGCAAATCTGACAAGATTATAACCAACCCTTCCGTTGCGAAACCCATTTGAAGCACTCAAACGACCTCCAACCCAGGTATCACCTTCCGTATTATAGCACCTTACAGCACCGACCATCTTTCCTGTAGCATTTTGCACGGCGGCTATATGAATTGCATCCTTGTCATAATCATCTATATCTGATTCGGGAAAAATATTTTGCTCTTTAACAAATATGTCATTCCTGATTTTAAAATACTCTTTTAACTCTTCGTCACTGTTAATAATTTTAAAATCATATTCAGGCATTTTTAGAATTTTTTACATGCACATTTACTATAATTGACATAATATCAATTATAGTAAATGAAGTCAATCAATTCTTTTTTATAATAAATAATTTTTTAAAGACTAATATGTTGGCTATATATTTAACTATTTTTTCTTCTCATATTAAATATTGTTTATTTCTTACTATTCACTAATTCCTATTAATACACTGTTATTATTGCACAATATAGTGTTAGCAAGATTCATCAAAAAGAAAAAAGAAATATTTAAACAGATTTAAATTACCAAATTATTTAAAACTTGTTAAAATTATTTTCCATATAATATTGCATTGCTAATTAAACTTGACTTAATTGTCGCTTTTCCTCTATACTGTAAATATCAACTATAGGAAATTACCATAAATGCCTATTTACGAATACAACTGCAGTGACTGCAATAAAATCGTTTCAATCCTTTTTCTAAGTATCTCTGAAGCAAATAATGAAGAATGCCTTTGTCCTGAGTGTGGTAAAAATAACCTGACACGCGTCCTTTCAGGAGTTTCCGTTCTTAAGGGCGGTAAAAAACCCATACAGCAAAAACCCGGGAAATCATACAATAACGATTCAAAATCACTTTCTGAAACAATGCGAAGAGAAAAATCTAAATCCAGGCAGAATTATGGGGATGATTTTAAAGAAGTTGCCCACCGGCTTGAAAAGGGAGAGAATGCGAATTCTATTGAAAAGTCCTTTAGAAAACGAGTAGGTGAAGAAATGGAAACACATTAATAATTGATCAAATAAAAATTAAATTTATTTAGGGGGTATGATATGGACATAGTTAAAAGAAAAAGGTTGTTTGACAATCACAGTCATATAGGACCTGTAGCGGGATTTGCTTACTACGGTTTGCCAGAAGCAGTTAAACCCACCACTGATTATCAAACCACGGATGAATATATAAAGGGTATGAATAAGCATAAAGTGGACAGGGCCCTTGTTATGTCTAATTACGGTTTTCCAGATTCAGCACAGCCATTTGGACTAAACCCATTAGTTGCTGAAAGCGCAGAAACATCACATGACCGTTTACTTGGTGCAATATGGGTATCTGCCCTGCCAAAGGACAAAGAGCGTACGGAAGAAGCACTTAAACTTATTGGTGAAAAGGGAATGATTGCCCTAAAAACCACCTGTTTACTTGGCGGTACATTTAACCCTGCAGAGTGGGACGACGAATCTGCCGAGCTTTGGAAAATGATTTTAGATGCAGGTGCTAAACACGACATGCCTCTTCATATACACACTAGCCCGGGCGGAGGCTCAGATATTGACAATGCTATTGCCCTAATTAAGGAATACGGCATAAGTAACAAAATTCATGTTGTTCATATGGGCGGTGGAGTTAGTGGTCATATAAAATTTGTACCCCGGTTTTTTGATTTGATAGAAGAAGGTTTCCAGGTTTATACCGATTCATCATGGGCCGTAGGGTTTGGTTCCAGTTGGATACTTAAGGAAATAGAAGAGAGAGGAATTGGAGCTGACCGGTTCTTATTCGGATCAGATATTCCCTGGAGTGATTTTGCCTCAGAGTACTGGAAAATAGAAGGTGCAGAAGTTTCAGAAGAACTAAAAGAGAATATTTTCTGGAATAATGCTGAAAAGCTTTACAGTAAATTCTGGTAACAGACTTTTCCGTTGTAAAATAGCCATATTATAATTAAAAGTGTTGTATAACTTTCCGGGATTTTTGTTGTCGCCGCATAGATGTATTTATAATTGCAAATATTTCGCTCATATGTGTAAATACTCCTGAATTTTAGCTTTGCAAAAATAAGAATCATATAATAAACGTAAATTTAAGATAAATTAGATAGAATAGAATAAACAAATCAAAATATAGTATTATTTAATTTTTTGCGGGTGTAGCTCAGCTGGCTAGAGCATTAGCTTCCCAAGCTAAGGGTCGCGGGTTCGAATCCCGTCACCCGCTTTTTCATATTGTTTAATATTTACAGCTAGTTATAAAACATATTTAAAGCAACTCCTTCAATACCTAAAACAATTGCAAAATTATGAATTTTATCCCTAGTTATATAAAAAGCTTGATAATCTAACTTGGGCAAATTTGTGTTTTTCGACATTTCTAATCTAAATAAATTTAAATAGCAAATTTCGTAGAAACAAAATTCGGTTTCTTGAATCATTATGTCATGACGGCATGTTCTCACGCATGTATTGCACAGCCTGTTTCATTGCAGCCATTTTCACCTGATTTCGTTCCATCATGATCTTGTTCTGTTCCGCGATATTGATCTGGTAAGGATTGTCTCGCAGTAATTTGGCTGCAAAGATCAGGTTTTGTGCTGTTAGTTCGGCGTTGCGGCGGACATAAGGCGAAAGCTCACCGCCTGCTTCGATATAGCTCGCGCCCGGGCCAGCGTCACCTACCCAATAAAGGTCAGTGTTAGGCGGCACGGTCACACCGAAGTGCAGTAAGTTGGCGAAGGTATTCGCAACGCAATCATGTGAGCCGTCCTCATTGCCGGTGACAACGCAACCACACGCAGAGCCGTAGAGTGGAAATTGGCCGGTTTTTTCACACATTACCGTATGTGTAGTGCCGTCAAGGCGTTCGATAATGCGCTGGGCTACAGAGGAACGAACGCCCATCCAAATCGGCATGGCAGGGACGAAGATGTTGCAGCGTTTGATCTTCTCCAGAATTTTTGGCCACTCGTCGCCATCCCCTTCGTCGTTGCTGGTGCCGGGTTTGATGTCGTAATCGACTACACGAACGATCTCGGTTTCGATGTCCGGCTCGTGCGTTTTCAGCCGCTCAATAAGAAGATTGCAAAGCGCCTCGGTGTTTGATACCTCGGAGCTTTTCTTGAGTGTGCAGTTGAGAAAGAGGGCATAGAGTGGCCCCTCGACTTTTTGTTTGTGGAATATAGATTGGATCATTTTTTATTTCCTCCTTTATTTTTTTTTCAGATTAAGTCTGGATCAGACATTATTTCGACAAGTGAAAACCCTTTATGGGAAAGTGCTTCTTTTAAAGCACTTTGTAGTTTATCCCTAGTTTTAACTCTTATCCCAAAACCACCACATGACTTCGTAAAATCACTAAAATTGGGATTATTTAAACTAGTTTGCCAAACATCAAAATTCGCATTTTTTTGCTCTTTACTTATTTTCCCAATTTGTTTGTTATGTAAAAGTAC
>JAUXJP010000047.1 GCA_030624695.1 Candidatus Dadabacteria bacterium
ATGCCTTCAAATCCAAGTTTTTCATAGAGTCCGATAGCACTGTGGTTATCAAGCCTTACTTCGAGGATGGCGTGGTTAGCACCTTTGGCCATAAAGTATTCGAGTGTGTCTTCTATCATACTCCTGCCAAGCCCTTGGTTCTGGCAACTTTCATGTACAGCAACTTTAAGTATATGAATCTCGTCATAGATCAGCCAGGAAAGGCAATATCCGACAAGTATCCCTGTATTATCAACGCAGACAATGTTATAAGCCCTGTTGTTTTTAAACTCCATCTCAAAAACTTCTTTGGGCCAGGGTGCTATAAACGCAACCTTCTCGATTTCGATAATCGCATCGATATCTTCAGCCACAAGTTCGACTATAGTGTATTTTGATGCAAGCTGAGCCATTCTTTAATCTTTATCCTTAAAACTGCTTTTATATAATTTTAGTAACATAGTTGCTGCATGGAAAGTATTTATTTTGCCATCTGTTACTTCTTTTTCCAATAGCTTTATTTCTTTTTCTATTCCATCCGCACTATAAAAACTCTCTTCAAGCATATTTGTTATCGTTTCATAGAGCCAAGATTTTGATTGCCGGTTCCTGTTCCGTTCAAAAAAACCGTTTTCCCTGACGTGTCCAATATACTCTTCTATCATCGACCAGATTTCTTCAATGCCCGTACTCTTTATTGCCGAACAGGTCATAACCCTGGTCTGCCAGCCCGATTCAGGCTGGTGAAAAAGGTGCACCGCGGTTTCTATCTCTTTTTTTGCAAGCTCTGCTTTCTTAACATTATCACCGTCACATTTATTCACTGCTATCGCATCCGCAATTTCGATAATTCCTCTTTTTATTCCCTGCAGGTCATCACCCGTTCCCGAAAGATGTAGGAGAAGGAAAAAGTCCACCATCGACCTTACTGTAATCTCCGATTGCCCTACACCTACTGTCTCGATAATAATCACATCAAACCCTGCCGCCTCGCAAAGTATTATCGACTCACGTGTGCTTCTCGTTACCCCGCCTAATGAACCTGAACTAGGGGAAGGCCTGATATACGCATTCTCATCCGTAGATAATTTATCCATCCTCACCTTATCGCCGAGTATGCTCCCCTTTGATATCTGGCTCGATGGATCGACAGTGAGAACGGCTACTTTCTTTCCGAACTCTTTTGTTAACAGTGACCCGAACACGTCTATAAAACTGCTTTTTCCTGCTCCAGGAATTCCTGATACGGCAATACGTATGGAATTTCCCGAATGGGGAAGGCATTGTTCGATTATTTCCTGCGAAAATTCCAGGTCGGATCTAAGCTTACTTTCAATAAGCGTTATGGCCTTGCTAAGGACGGTAATGTCCCCCGACATAATGCCTTTTACGTAACTGTCAGCGGATAAACTGTTTTTTGGTCTGGCCATAGCAATATTTAATTTTGGATAATAACTAATTAAACCGGATAAAACTAGCTGTGGTTTTCTATAAGAATGTTCAGGATTTTCTCGGCTGCCACTGGTATGACCGTACCGGGCCCGAACACTTCGGCAACGCCTGCATCATAGAGAAACTCATAGTCCTGCTTGGGTATGACACCGCCCGCAATAACAACAATGTCTTCCCTGCCGTATTTTTTAAGTTCTTCTATAAGTTTAGGCACAAGTGTCTTATGGCCTGCCGCGAGGCTCGAAATACCAAGAATATGCACATCACTTTCCACTGCCTGCTTTGCAGCTTCTTCCGGGGTCTGGAAAAGTGAACCAATGTCCACATCAAAACCAAGGTCGGCAAAACTGGTTGCAATAACCTTTGCACCACGATCATGGCCGTCCTGACCCATCTTGGCAACAAGTATTCTTGGCCTTCTTCCCACAAGCTCTGCAAACCTGTCAGAAATAACCCTTGTCTCTTTAAAACTATCGTCACCTGACATTTCAGAAGAGTATACACCCGAAATCGATCTTATCACTGCCTCGTATCTACCACACACCTTCTCACATGCATATGAAATCTCGCCAAGTGTCGCCCTCTTTCTTGCCGCATCCACAGCAAGCCCGAGCAAATTACCCTCGCCTGTCTCGGCACATTTTGTTATCATTTCAAGTACAGCTTCCACTGCTTCATTATCTCTTTCTTCTTTTAGTTTATTAAGCCTGCTGATCTGGGACTGCCTTACAGCCGAGTTATCTATTTCGAGGATCTCAATGTCGCTGTCCTCGCCGGATATATACTCATTCACTCCGACGATAATATCTTTCTTTGAATCAATCCTTGCCTGCTTTCTTGCGGCAGCTTCCTCGATCCTCATCTTTGGAATCCCAGTCTCTATTGCCTTAGTCATTCCGCCAAGCTCTTCCACTTCTTCTATAAGCTCCCACGCCTTCCTTGCGATCTGGTCCGTGAGGTATTCCATGTAATAAGACCCGGCCCACGGGTCAACTGACCTGCATATATCTGTCTCCCGTTGAAGGTAAAGCTGCGTGTCCCTTGCGATCTTTGCTGAAAAATCAGTCGGAAGGGCTATTGCTTCATCAAGAGCATTTGTATGTAATGACTGGGTACCGCCAAGTGCCGCTGCAAGAGCTTCCACGCATGTTCGGACAACATTATTATATGGGTCCTGTTCCGCGAGGCTCCATCCCGAGGTCTGGCAATGTGTCCTCAGGGCAAGTGATTTGGGATTTTTCGGTTTAAACTGGTTTACAATCTTTGCCCAGATAAGCCTTCCTGCCCTCATCTTGGCAATCTCCATAAAGTGGTTCATGCCAATGCCCCAGAAAAACGAAATACGCGGCGCAAAATCATCAACATTCATTCCCGCCTTAATCCCCGTCCTGATATAATCAAGGCCGTCGGCAAGTGTGTAGGCAAGTTCGATGTCTGCCGTACCCCCGGCTTCCTGGATGTGATAACCGCTTACGCTTATGGAGTTAAACTTAGGCATGTTTTGCGATGTGTATTTAAAAATGTCCGCAATAATCTTCATGGAGAATTCAGGTGGGTAGATATATGTGTTTCTCACCATAAACTCTTTAAGGATATCGTTCTGGATTGTCCCGTTTAGTTTTACCTGCTCCACGCCCTGCTCTTCCGCGGCCACGATATAAAAAGCCATAATCGGCAGTACTGCGCCGTTCATGGTCATGGATACGGACATCTCATCAAGCGGAATCTGGTCAAAAAGGATTTTCATGTCCTCAACCGAATCAATGGCTACGCCTGCTTTTCCTATATCCCCTACAACCCTTGGATGGTCGGAGTCATATCCCCTGTGGGTCGGAAGGTCAAAAGCTATGGAAAGCCCTTTCTGTCCGGCTGCCAGGTTTCGCCTGTAAAAAGCGTTTGATTCCTCTGCTGTTGAAAACCCTGCATACTGCCTTACAGTCCAGGGCCGCATCACGTACATCGTTGAATATGGGCCCCTTAGAAACGGGGGAATACCCGCGGCAAAGTTTAATTGCTCAAGCCCTTTTGTATCTAACTTGGAGTAACTGCTTTTAAGTACCACTTTTTCAGGTGTATGCCACCCGGCATCACCGTTGGCATTATGTCCATTTTTGCTGACTTTAATATTAGCTAAATCAATACCTGAAAAATCCGGCCTGTTTGCTATACCAAAATCAACTTTAATTTTTTCTTGTATATTATTTTGTATAAACCCTGTTTTAAGGCACTCTGTAAATCCGCCTTTATTCTCAACCTCCCGGAAAAGTGTTAACGCATTTTCCGCTATTTCAGCCGTCAGGACTTCAATATAATAAGACCCTGATGATGGGTCGATAATTTTATCAAGATAGCTTTCTTCTTTGAGAATTAATTGGGTGTTTTTCGCAAGCCTGGCTGATGGCCCCTCGTTGCCGGCATCAAACGGCATTACCGAAAGCTCATCACAGCCGCCGATTATTGCCGACATAGCCTCGGTAGTGCTTCTCAGCATATTCTGATTTGGGTCATCGGCTGTTTTGTTTAAGGATGATGTTTTAGAATGGATTTTCATCTCACAGCTTTCATCCGAGCCGGGAGCATAGTTCTTCACTATCTCTGCCCAGAGTATTCTTACAGCCCGTAGTTTTGCTATTTCCATAAAATAATTTGAACCTACGGTGAATTCAAAAAACATCTTGCCTGCAATAAAATCCGTATCGAGCCCTTTTTCTTTAAGCCCGGCAATATATTCCGAACCCATTGCAAGCGAATAAGCCAGCTCCCGGACAATGTTTGCACCCAGGCTTTTAAAACCTTCACTGCTGACAACAAGTGATTTGTAAATGGGAGAGATAAGATTTATTTCTTTTAATAAATCACTTATCTCATCAAAACACTGATTTTCTTCATAAGGAAGAGAACCGTTTTCTAATATTTCGTTTAAAGGGCTGAAGTAAAGTCCGCCGGAAAGTTTTTTTATGTCCGCACCGGCTTTTTCAGCTTCAGTTATATAGCTTCTGAATGTTTTTAATGGTGAGAGTCCTGCTCTCAGGTTTATATCAATTTTATTTAAAGGGAGCTTCGTTAATAGCCGGGATAAATCATTAGCTGTAAAATCCAGGCTAAGTGAATCAGCCCCGTCAATCAGTGAATTAAGAACTTCTTTAGGAGTATCTTTACCTAAACTGCTAATCTCAATATTAATATTCCAGCTGTTGTTCCCGGTCTTGGTACTTCTCGCATACGGGAAAGCGCCCGGCACCTGTTTTGTAAGCCATGAAAGCCCGCCAAGGTCTTCTGCCGTATAGAATGGTTCAATGGAAAAACCCTCATCAGTATTCCAGAGCAGTTTTTCGTTGTAGTCCGCCCCTTTCAGGTCTTTTATAATCCTGTCTTTCCATTCCTCTGCTGACACAGGGGAAAATTCATCAAACAATTTGTTTTTACTCATTTAGAAGCCACCCGCAAAATCGGGAAAAAGATAAACCAAAACTTATCTGTTGTAAATATAGGGAATAGTTATGAAATATCTTAACAATATAAATATAATCTCTTTGAAATTTATTACCTAATCAAAATTATGCCGGTATATTCTCTATTGTTGACAAAGAAGGTCTATAATGGTAAGTTCAACATTCTTAACAAGTGGTGAGGAATACAAACAGCTAGTATTATTACATTAATTTTATAATGAATTCGAAAAAAGCCCCATTTCTAACGTTAATTCTCTTTTACATTTTTACTGTTTCGACAGCTTACGCAGGTAGTGGCGAGTTAAGGCTCTATTCACTGATCGACTATATCGGTGGGGACTACCAGTTTGCAGTTAAAAACGGCGAGATTATAAACCAGGACGAATTTGCAGAAATGACTGAATTTGCCGACACGGCAAATACTATCTTCCTTGGGCTCAATTCTAATAACCCCACAATTAAAACCAGCCTTGAGACGCTAAAGAATAAAATCGGAGCAAAAGCCCCGGTCGACGAGGTTATTGGACTAACGATAAAGGTAAAAAAAGAAATAATTGAAGGTCTTGGTTTAAAGACATTTCCCCTTTCAACCCCTGATATTGCTAAGGGAAATGAACTGTTTGCCGGCAACTGTACTACCTGCCACGGGGAAAGAGGGAAGGGCGATGGTATCCTTGCTGCAAACCTGAATCCTGCACCAACTAATTTTAAGGACCACGGGGTTTTTCCAAACCTCTCGCCAATAAAAGCATACAACACGATGAACTTCGGAATTGAAGGTACTGCGATGCCTGCTTTTACTTCCCTTTCTGATAAAGACAAATGGGACGTGGCATTCTATCTGCTGTCTATTGGTTTTCCTGATGAAATAAATCCGGGGGGCGGAGCGGGTGGTGGTTCAGGGACTATACCGCCGGGCCTTAACGATTATAAAAAACTGTCTTCCCTCTCAAAC
Source organism: Candidatus Dadabacteria bacterium (assembly GCA_030624695.1). GTDB lineage: Bacteria > Desulfobacterota_D > UBA1144 > Nemesobacterales > JAJCZQ01 > JAJCZQ01. Next base: position 5,839 of record JAUXJP010000047.1, read on the forward strand.
AGGGAAATCCTTGAAAGCCTGGGTGATGGGGACAACATTTCATATGCATCGGTAAAAAATGTAAGAAACTCACTTGCCGACAAAACCGGTTCAAAACAAAAACATATTGAATATACAATAGCGGGTATCGGCTCAGCTCTTGAATACTATAAACAGGGTGAGAAGAAAAAGGCCCTGGATAAATCAATCGAGGCGTATTTAGACGGCTATGAAATGGTCGAACCAGACCTTGCAATCGCCAATAACAAACTCAACATTCAGATAGAATCCGGCCTTGCAAAATTCAGGTCTGAAATAAAAAGCAACGCCCCCGTTTCAAATCTTGAAACACTAAGTGGTTCAATCACTAATAATTTAAACAAGGCATCATTACTGCTCGAAGATAAGAACAGCTTCACATCAGCGGTGTTATTTACCAACTCCTTTTCTATTATTGTTAGGGAAGCACTGGAAGCTATATTAATAATCGCTGCGATTATTGCTTTCCTTATCAACACCGGGTCAAGGCAGACAATCAGGTACATACATATCGGCTGGATCAGCGCCATAGCCGCCGGGTTTGTAACGTGGTACCTTGCACGCACGGTGATTTCTATCTCCGGTGCTAGCAGGGAACTTATCGAGGGTATCACATCGATACTGGCTGCTGCCGTACTTTTTTATGTCAGCTACTGGCTGATTTCCAAGATAGAGGTAAGCAAATGGAAAGACTATATAAAATCAAAGGTAGAAACGGCTCTTAACAAAAAAAGTGTAATAGCCCTTGTATCAGTTTCATTCCTCGCAGTTTACAGAGAGGCCTTTGAGACTGTACTTTTTTACCAGGCCCTCGGCTACCAGGCAGAAGGCAATATCACGCCTATAGTCTGGGGATTTTTAACAGGATTAGCCGTAACCGGAATAATCGGATTTCTCATTTTTAAACTTGCCATCAGGATACCGCTTAAATACTTTTTTTCTGCAACAAGCCTTTTACTTTATTTCCTGTGTTTTATATTAATAGGAAAGGGGATTCATGAACTGCAGGGAGCAGGAGTAATAGGTATTTCGTTTGTGGATTATATTCCGCGAATCGAGACTTTCGGAATTTATCCTACGCTCGAAACCCTTATACCCCAGGCTGTAATCGTGGCAGCTTTTGTATTTGCAAGCCTCTGGATAGCCTACGTATCAAGGGAAAAAGAGAGGGTGGAAATAGCCGTTAATGTTTCACGGATATACGACGAATTAAACATAATGTATGATTCCTTTGACCATATAAAGGGCCATATTCTCGAGTGGAGAAGGTGCGAGGGAATTGATATGGAAGCACAGGACCTTGACCACCAGATTCATGAAGTGATAGACCATGTAAACCAGCTGCAGACAAAA
>JAUXJP010000014.1 GCA_030624695.1 Candidatus Dadabacteria bacterium
AACACGGGGAATGTCATCATTATCTCAAACAGTCTTGATATTATAAAATCTATAGTACCCCCGTAATATCCCGCAATTGCTCCAAGAATTATTCCTATTATTGCTGATATACCAACGGCAATAAACCCTATGGATAATGATATTCTTGCACCATAAACCATCCTGCTAAGGACATCCCGTCCCCTGTCGTCTGTACCAAACAAATGCTGGCCTGAGGGAGGTTCCAATATTGCATGGAGGTCATTTTCAGTCGGGCTGTATTTAATCAGTGGAAAAACAGCAAAACCATATTCTTTTTTGTTATAAATTCTTTTATAGTCGGTACCCGTAAACTCCGGATAGTTAAATGTTGCCGGGAAATATATTTTACCATTGTCCACAAGAACTATCGGCTTATTGCCTGCAATATAACTCTGGAACAAAGCAATGAAAGCAAGAAGCAGAATAAGAAGCAATGAAACATACGCCATCTTATCCTTCTTGAATTCAATCCATACGGATTTCCAGTAACTTATACTTTCGTTTTGCATATCAGTTTTTCTCGAAACTTATTCTTGGGTCCACTAGGACATAAGTTAAATCAGATATTAAGATTCCTATCAAAGTTAAAAATGCTGTGATAGTAGTAATTGCCATTATTAATGGATAATCCCTTGAGAGTATTGCTTCAAAACCCAGTTGTCCAATACCCGGGATTGAGAAAATAGTCTCTATTATCACACTTCCCCCGATAAGGGCCGGAAGAATTGCCCCTAGTATTGTAATTATCGGGATTAATGAATTTCTAAGGGCATGCTTAAATAGGACTGTCCTTTCATCAAGGCCCTTGCCCCTCGCTGTTCTGATATAATCCTCTCTGAGTACTTCAAGAAGACTGCCCTTTTGAAACCTCGAAAGTGATGCAAGGCCCGCATAAGTGAGGCAAAAAACTGGTAGAGTTATGTGCCATAAAAAATCGAGAACTTTACCCCCGAAGCTGTAATTATCTGCACCCTGTGAGAATATTCCGTATACAGGAAATACGTTCCAGAATTCACCTCCCCCTAGAAAAAATATTAAGATCATAGCCATCCAGAAACTCGGTATGGAATATAGTATAAAAAGAAAAAAGGTAGATATTCTTTCCTTAAAGGTCTTCTGCCGTACAGCGGAATAGACTCCGATGGGTATGGAAATCGAGTATATGAAAAAAATCGACAATACATTAAGTATAATTGTAATAGGTAGCCTTTCCTTAATCTTGTCGATTACGGGGCGGTGGTCCTTGTAGGAATCGCCGAAGTTTAAGGTTACGATCTGCTTCAACCAGATCAAATACCGTGTGTGTATCGGTTTATCAAGTCCATACAGTTTTTTTGTTTGTTCTATTATGTCCTTTGTTATTGCTTCGGCTTTTACACTTTCATCAAAACCTAATTTCTGCTGAACAGGATTTCCGGGAGCAAGCTGAATTATAGAAAAAGTTATAATAGAAATTCCAAGCATTGTTGGAATTATTAAAAGGAAACGTTTAATTAAATAATCTTTCATCGTTTAAAAATTTTATTTTTACTCTAATGAAAATTAAGATTGATAATTTAGTTTAATCCATATTTTTGATAAGATTCTGGAACATACCATTCAAGAGGATTTAAACCTAGAGGATAAACAACAACATCCATAAATCTGTTGCTTACAGCAACCGTTGACATACGGCAAAATAAGAATGTATATGGTTGTTCTTCATGCACAATATTTGCAAATTCTTGATAATATTTTATTCTATCTTTACGGTTAAATTCTTTTCTAGCTTCTGTAATAAGTTTCTCGGCTTTCTTATTATCAAAACCAACAAAATTATGACCTGTCTCCATCTGAGTAGAACTCCAGATCTGATATGGGTCAGATTCAACTCCCATACTCCATCCCAAGGTAACAGCATCAAATTTCCGCTCATTTAATCTTGTGGTAAATACAGCCCACTCGGTCTTTCTTATATTCATAATTATGCCTTGATTATCAAGTTCTTCTTTTAATATAGTTGCTATTTTTTCACTGGTATCCGAACCGCTCGGGAGTAGTAATTCAAATTCAAACTTTACTCCGTCCTTATCCCTAATTCCGTCATTATTGTGGTCTATCCACCCGGCTTTTTTTAAAAGCTCCTTAGCGGTTTCAGGGCTGTAATCAAGAGGCTTAATTGATTTGTCGTATTCCGGGCTGTTTATATAAAATGGATTTGTAACAATAACACCCAATTCAAGAAGTATTTTATTTAGTATTAGTTCTCTGTTTAATAGGTGAGTCATTGCAGTTCTTACTCTTTTATCACTAAAGTAAGGTTTATTTTGATTCCAACCAATAAAGCTGTAATTTGGTCTAAAATATTTATGTTTATTAAAAGAGTCTTTAAAAACCTTAGTATTGCTCTGCCTGTCCCATTGAATAGGAGTAAGTCCTGATAGATCTAAATCACCTCTTTTTAAAACCTGAAATGCTACAGTGGGATCATTTATTATCTTGAAAACAATTCTTTCTAAATCTGGTTTTTTACCCCAGTAATCTTCGTTTTTTTTAATAACAATTTCTCTGCCAGTAGTCCATTTTACAAACTTGTAAGGGCCGGTGCCAACTGGTTTTCTGCCGTAGGGGTTTTTATTAAAGTCACCATTTTCAAAAAGATGTTTTGGAACAATAGGCATACCACTGCAAAATTCGAGCGCAAGAAAATACGGCCTTGCATAAGTAAATTCCACTTCATAATCACCAATGGCATTTACACTTAGTATTTCCTGGTAATAACTCCTAAGATGTGGTGCATCCACCTTTGGGTCCATTATTGTATTATATGAAAATACAACGTCTGCAGAGGTGAAAGGCATACCGTCATGCCATTTTACATCTTCTCTTAATTTAAATTTATACTTAAGTTTATCATCCGATATTACCCATGATTCAGCTATTTGAGGAATAATTTCAAGGGTTTCATAATCTCTTTTTGCTAAACTTTCATAAATATTGTTTCCATTTATTGTCGATTCTACGGCATCACTAGCTATTATGGGGTTTAAAGTAGCAGGCTCTGAAAGGATGTGATAAATCAGCCATCCTCCTGAAACGGCTCCGGTATCTTCAACAGTACTATTTGTATTCTGGCTGGTATTTTCTGAATTACTGCACGAAATACATACAACAGATAAAAAGATTAAAAAGATCCTGCAAAAATTCAAAATAAGCATTCTGGTCTCACTTTAAAAAAATAAATTATGAACTGCTGTCGCGTTTATATTTTTCTATAAACGGAGTTAAAATTTCAATTGGCAGAGGCAGTATTATCGTAGAACTTTTTTCTGAAGACATCGCAAGCATAGTCTGCAGATACCTGAGCTGAAGCGCCATAGGGTTTTTCGACAGTATGTCTGAAGCTTCGGAAAGCTTAGTTGAAGCCTGGAATTCACCTTCAGCAGCAATAACCTTTGCCCTTCTCTCTCTTTCAGCTTCGGCCTGACGTGCCATTGCCCTCTGCATATCCTGCGGCAGGTCGACATATTTCACTTCTACAAGTGTTACTTTAATTCCCCATGCATCGGTCTGCCTATCAAGAACATCCTGGAGTTTTAAGTTTAGCTTTTCCCTTTCCGCTAATAAATCATCAAGTTCTACCTGGCCAAGTACACTCCTGAGCGTGGTCTGGGCCAACTGTGATGTTGCATAGAGATAGTTCTCAACCTGGATTATTGCTTTTTCCGGCTCGACCACCTTAAAATAAACTACGGCGTTTACTTTAAGAGAAACATTGTCTTTTGTTATAACATCCTGTGGCGGTACGTCCATTGTAATAACCCGCAGGCTGATTTTAATCATCTTGTCAATACCCGGAATAATCCATTTAAACCCCGGCCCCTTGGTTCCTGAAAGCCTTCCAAGCCGGAATATAACACCTCTTTCATATTCATAAAGGATTTTTACACCCGAAAAAATAATTAAGCCAACAATAACTATAACAACTATTAAAGGAGTACTCATGATAAACCTCCGAAATCAATTTTTAGATACTTTGATATTTAAACTTCCCGTAGTTTCCGTAACTTTAACTGAATCGCCTGCTTGAAGCGTATCATCGCTATAAGCGTTCCAGTATTCCCCGTTTATAAAAATCTTGCCATTTGTACCTTCCCATAATACAACTTCTCCCTGCTCACCATCCATACCCTCAAATCCACTCATTGTAGAAAGATTTAAAGTTCGGGATACAGAGTAAACAACATACAGAAAAAATATGCCGAGAGTTGCAGAAGTTGCAATAATTACCGCGTACCCAACTTTTATATCTGATTCGCTTGTATCAAATAACAATATTGCTCCAAAAATAAAACTAATTAATCCGGCAAGACTCAGCAATCCATAGCTGGTAACATAGACCTCGGCGACGAATAGCGCGAGTCCGACAAAAACAAGTGCCAATCCACCGTAATTAAAAGGGAGAATCTGGAGTGATACAAAACCTATAAGGAGTGAAATAATTCCTGCTACGCCCGGGAAAATAGTGCCGGGATTGTAAAATTCAATTAAAATTCCAAGTGAACCAAGAGATAGAAGTAAAAATGCAATGTCAGGTGTGCTTAGGATATTTACGATTTTTTGCTTAAGGCTCATTTCAAGGAAATTCTGTTTTGCCCCAGAAGTATTTAATACAAGCTGCTTTTCATTAACCTTTATTTTTTTCCCATGTATCGAATTAAGAAGTGATGGAACATTAGGTGATATTACATCTATTACATTTAATTTTAGCGCTTCACTTGCTGTAATTGAGTCGCTGTTTTTAACTGCCTGTTCGGCCCATTCAATATTTCTCCCCCTTTCCTCTGCTATACTTTGCAAAAAAGAAATTGCATAATTTTCAATTTTTTCACCCCATGATATCACTATTTTCTTTTTCTTCCTTTTCACTAGTTTCATTCTTTTTTTCAAAGGGATTAGTGCTTTTCTTTGGTTTTGTATTTTTCCCACCTATGCTCACCGGATGTGCTGCACCTATGCTTGTACCTGGAGCCATTGCAGCAATATTACCAGCCATGGTAATAAACACTCCCGCGGATGTTGCACTGGAGCCCTTTGGGTATACATAGACAATTACGGGAATTTCTGAGTTAAGAAGTAGTTTGACAATATCTTTTGTTGAATTAAGAAGTCCGCCCGGTGTATCAAGCAATATAAGAAGAGCCTCAGAGTTCTTTTCTTCAGCTTCTTTAAGCCCTGCTTTTATATAGTCTGTGGTTGAGGGATTTATAGTTCCGTTAATTTGTATTGATGTAACGTTTTTACCTGCCTCTGCATAAGCATCAGAACATATTGTTCCGATGAAACAAAAGAAGATAATAATAATTAAATTGATAGGTGTAAAACTAATTTTTACCATAATATGGATGGTAATAATTGTATCTTTATGTGGATTTATAAGCAAGAATAAAGAATTAACTAATAGCTTCAGATTTTGATGACACTTGAATTATAAATGTGAATCATTATAATTCCTCATCCAAATGGGCGAAAGAATTAAATACACAATAAAAGAATTAAAACAACCGGATAAATTTAGACAATTCATTTCTGACCTAGTAGATACAGCTGCAGAAAATTTCAATAAAATACTTTATGCCGTGGGCGGTATTGTTGTTTTACTCTTAGTTATTTACATGGCCTCGTCTCACCAGGAAAAGAAGGCCCAAATTGCAGGAGAAATGTTTGAAGAAGCACTGGTACAGTACAATTCGGGCAATATTCAACCAGCTCTTGAAGATTTTGCCACTTTAATTAAGGAACACCCATCACAACAATCAGCAAAACTTGCACTCTACTACACAGGAATACTTAATTATGACTTAGGCCAGTACGAAAAGACTATCTCAACATTAAATGAATATCTTAATGATTCTCCGGATAACCAGCTACTTGAAGACAGTGCAAATTTTACAATTGGCCTTTCTTTTTACAACCTTGAGAACTGGCAGGAATCTGAGAAATACCTTTCAAAATTACAGAACAGCGGAAGCCCTTATGAAAGGCAAGCTAATATTAATCTTGGACTAGCATATGAGAAAATGGGACAATTTGAAAAAGCCGAAGACATTTACAAAAATTTTCTCAATAATGCCACTGCTCAATAAACATATTACATCTTGCAGTTACATGTAACACTTAATTATCAACCTCAATACAATATCCTATTTTATATAATGTTATTTAACTATATAATGTATTTGTATTTTATAATATATTAACAACAATCAATATAACAATAAAAAGTAATGGTTCATCCCATTCACTCCTATAGCGGTAACCAGTGTTATTACTCTCACTGGTTACCGCTACTTAATTTGGTAATATGAAAAATGGTTGTAGAATTATAAAAACAAAATAGTTCATTGGTTATAATTGTCTTTCATTGTTGTATTTATTACAATTTCAGTTTATATTTTGATTGCTTTTTTATTTTTCATCGTATTATTCGAATTCTAAAGAAGGAAAATATATAATGGATGATAATGAAAAACTGATCCAGTCAGTTCAAAAGAAGTACCACGATATGCTTGATCAGGATGTTGACCCTTACGAATGGGGTTATGCCTGGCGGTCTGAATTGAACAAGGGTGGTTTCAGGGCCGTCGATTTCCTAATGAGGGAGGTTGTCGATACCGGAAAGTGTGTTGGTTGTGCGGCATGTATAACAATCTGCCCAACTGATGTATTCGATTACAAAGACGAAAAACCTACTGATACCAGAAAAGATGCTTGTGTGTTTTGCGAACTTTGTGTCGACGTTTGTCCGGTGCTTCGTCCACCCGATAAAGATTTACTTAAACTCTTAGGTTTCAAGGAACCCGTGATAGACGAAGGGTTTGGACCCTACAATTATGCCGTTATTGCCCGCTCAAAAGACAAGGAATGTCTTGAAAGGGGCCAGGACGGCGGAGTAACCTCTAAGTTGCTGATTCATGCCCTCGAAAACGGTTCAATTAACGGGGCCGTTATTGGTGACGTACTTCCCGAAAACCCTCAGGTAGGGATTCATAAACTTGCTACAACCGCAGAGGAAATATTGGCCTGTAGTGGCTCACGTTATACATATTCGCCCAATACTGTTGCTTTAAGGGAAGCAATGGAAAACGACATCAAGCCCCTTGCCGTTGTGGGAGTTCCTTGCCAGGTTGATGGTGTCCGGCAACAGCAGTACAGCAGCATTCGCCTGGATATTGCAAAGTGGTATCAAAAAAATGTACCCCTAGTTATAGGCCTTTTTTGCTCCGAGAGTTTTACACATGAACATATAGCACTAATTGCAGAACATTTAAAAGTCGAACCGAAAGATATAGTAAACGTCAACGTTAAGGGCAAGGTTATAATTACACTCAGGGATGGCCGCGAAGAGATCATGGCGCTGAAAGATTTTCACCCCTATGCACGTCCCGCTTGTCTTTACTGCCTTGATTATGCAGCCGATAATTCTGACATAGGAGTAGGAGGTATCGGACTGGACGGATGGACATTTGTCGCAGTCCGCACCGAAAAGGGCCATGAGTTCTTTCAGGCCGCGGTTGATGATGATCTTTTTGAAATCATGCCGGTCGACTCTGTTCCGAAAGCAAAATCACTTCTGATCAGACTATCAAATATGAAGAGAAACAAACCACTCCCTGCGTTAATGCCCACAATGCAGGAAAGGATCGAAATGGGCAATACCGATGTTAAAAATTTCTATAAAGACTATCAACCGCCTGGGAAGGGAGATAATTCCGAATGACCCCCGTTAACGGAACTCAGCCGGTTCTTGAAGACCTTAATGTTATTGTTGCAGGCCAGGGTGGGGATGGTTCACTTACTGTGGTCACATTACTTGCGGAATTAATGAGAGACTATGGCTTCAATGTCTATACCGAAAGGGACGTATTATCCAGGATAAGGGGCGGCCACACGGCTGCAACTGTAAGGGCATTCTCCGGGGACCGTTATTGTATAGGGAGCAATATCGATTTACTGGTTGCTCTGGACGATGAAGCAATAGAAAAGAACACTCGCCATCTTGATGGAAACAGCATTGTCATATTCGACGAATCCGGAGGGAAGCTGACCAACGGTTCACTCCCCAAGGGTATAAAACTTTATTCAGCTCCTTTCAACCGTATTGCAATGAGAACAATGCGCCGTGAACTTTACAGAAACAGTATCGCATTTGGTGTGGTTTCACGCTTAATTGGACTCGAAGACGAGGCCCTAAAGAAGATATTCAAAAAAAGGTTTGCACGTCTTGGAACTACGGTACTGGATTACAACCTTGAAGCACTGGATCTTGGCTTTGGCATTGCAGACGAATTCGGCCTGACCAACGGTGCCGGGCTCTATAAAATAAAAAAGAAAAAAGCTGCCAATAAACTCCTGATCACGGGTAATGAATCCGTTGCCCTGGGCTTTATTGTGGCCGGTGGTAGGTTCTACGCCGGTTACCCGATAACACCTTCTTCCGAGATACTGGAATCCCTGCAAAAATGGCTGCCTATGTTCGGTGGAGTTGCGAGACAGACCGAAGACGAGCTTTCAGGTATTAATATGGCAATGGGTGCAGCACTGACGGGAGCCAGGGTAATGGTTGGTACATCAGGCCCGGGTTTTTCACTCATGCAGGAAGGGATTGGTCATGCAGGTTCGGCCGAGATCCCTATAGTTATTGTGGATTGTCAAAGAGCTGGCCCGAGTACCGGAATGCCTACTAAACCGGAGCAAAGTGACATAAACCTGATGATTTTTGGCGGCCACGGCGACTTTCCGCGTATAGTTCTTGCCCCCGGACACCCCGAAGACTGTTTTTACCTGGCCGCAGAAGCAACTAACCTCGCATTCAAATATCAGTGCCCTGTCTATATCTCGATGGACCAGGGCTTATCACAGAATATTGCCACAGTTGACCCCTTTGATCTTGAAAAGATTGAAGTTGATGAAGGGTATCAGCTGGATGCAGAAGATTTGAAAAAACTTGATGTATACAAAAGATATGCGCACACTGAAAATGATATCTCCCCTTTTGCCAAGCCAGGTACCCCCGGCGGATTTTCCCTGGTCACCGGTAATGAACATGATGAATGGGGACTGGTCTCAACGGATCCCGACAATCGTGTGCAGATGATGAAAAAACGTATGAATAAGATCGAACATGCAAAAGAACATTTGCCTGAGGCACGCCACTTTGGCAATGGAGATGAAAAAATAGGCTTTATCGGTATCGGCATGACATACGGAGTAATTCTTGAAGCCATGGAACAGCTTGAAGCCTATGGTGTAGATACACAGTTCCTACAGCTCAGGACAATCTGGCCAGTCTTAGATGAAGTCAATGAATTTATAAACAGGTGTGATAAAGTATATGTGGTTGAATATAACGCTGTCGGCCAGCTTGCACACCTGCTTATGCACCAGGGAGCAGATTCCGGCAAAATTATAAAAATTATAAAATATGATGGTATCCCCTTCCGCCCCCGTGAAATATATAACAGGGTAATGGAAGAAAATAAATCAAATAATGCAGGAAAGAAAAAAACCAAAAAAAAGAGGGCCAATTCAAAATGACTAAAACCTTTTCCCCGGCAAGACCAATCTGGTGCGCAGGATGCGGTGATTTTGCTGTGCAGGGAGTACTGGAAAAATCATTAGACAGCTTAAATATACCGAGAGAACAGCTTATGTTCCTGGCCGGGATCGGCTGTTCGGGAACAATACAAAACAATATTAAGTGTTACGGTTACCATGCCCTTCATGGACGCGTTCTGCCTACGGCAATCGGTGTAAAACTAGCTAATCCCAATCTTACCGTTGTAGCTGCAGGAGGAGATGGCGATGGTTATGCAATTGGTGCAGGTCACCTGGTGCATACTTTTAGAAGCAACCCCAGCCTTACATATATTGTAATGAACAACAGCAATTATGGATTAACCAAGGGGCAACCTTCCCCTACTAGTCCGCTTGGCTATAAGTCTAATGCAGAAATGGATATGGATGCTATTCTGCTAGGCCTTAGCCTGCCTTCCACTACATTCCTTGCACGCGGTTTCAGCGGACATCCCGAACAGTTGGGACAGTTATTGGTTGCGGCCCTGAAACATGCAGAAGAGGGGAAAGGATTTGCCTTTATCGAGGTGCTGTCACCATGTGTTACCTATTACGATACCCACAGGGAATGGGCGTCCAGGGTACACAATGTTGATGAGGACCCGGATTACAACTGCACCGACCGCGGTAATGCATTCAGCAAATCCCTCGAAATATTAAATAACCATAAGATTCCCATCGGTCTTTTATATCATGGAGAACACGTGTCACTGGAATCTCTCTCATTAAAAGAAGATTGTATTCCACCCGCACTTCAGGACCTAAATTCACCTGACAGTGTAGAAAATTGCAAAAAAATTATTCAATCATTTATGGGTTAATTCACATTCCTGCATTAGTAATTCTTTTATAAATACCGCTAATTACTGAAATTTACACCATTCAATATTAGATTTAATCAATTTACTCACATTGTTTCTTTGTTTATAAAACAAATATTTATTAACTTTTCCCGATTAATTTTGTATTATCTAAATTATGGCAGATAATAGTGAATTAACAAATGAGGCAACCAAACTTATTAATGAAGCAGAAAAAACAGCTGAGTATAACGTTCAGAAATCAATCAAGCTTATAAAAAAAGCAATTAAAATCCGGCCTGATTACTTATTGTACGAACACTTTTTACTTGCCAACTATCTGACGAAATCAGGGAAATTCAATGA
>JAUXJP010000075.1 GCA_030624695.1 Candidatus Dadabacteria bacterium
GGAGACTTATTGCCGGAATGGGTATAGGGGCTGAAATATCCTTAGCCACTACTTATCTCGGGGAACTTTCACCTGCAAATTTAAGGGGCAGATATACCGGATGGGCAATATCTGCAGCATTTGCAGGATTTGCTGCTGTTCCGTTTCTTGCCCTTGCCCTCGTGCCAAATTACCAGTGGGGTTGGAGACTGCTCCTTGTTCTTGGCGGTATTGGAGGAATCCTGATTGCAATAATGAGGAGAAATATCCCTGAATCGGCGCGTTGGCTGAATTCTCATGGACAATATGAAAAAGCTGATAAAATTGTATCGGTATCGGAAAAATATGTAGAACTTAAAACCGGAAAGAAACTGCCTGAAGCTGATACTGTAAAAATATTAACTAAGGAAATAGACTTTAATGTTAAATCTTTATTTCGTGCACCCTTGATATTCAGGATAATACTTTTTGGGTCAATCTGGTTCTTTTATTATATAGGTAATTATGCTTGGCTTACATTAACACCCGAACTATTACAAAAGAAAGGTGTTGAACTTACACAAAGTATTTCACACCTAACCTTAACAGGAGTTGGTTTTCTTGCAGGGGCTATTATAGCGGTATTTATCAGTGATAGAGTTGAAAGAAAAAATTCAGTGGCATTTATAGCTTTTATATGGACGTTACTGCTATTGCTTATAGGTTATTTTCCAAGTGACACTATGCTTGTAATTGCAGGGTTTTTGGCTTCCGCGACAATAGGACTCTTTATACCTATTTTATACACTTATACAGGAGAAAACTTTCCCACAAAAATAAGGGCAACCGGTATTGCTATAACCGACGGGGTAGGTCACATTGGCGGAGCTTTTTGCGGACAGATAGTATTTCTTATTTATAACCATTATGGATATTCAGGGGCACTTACCGGTATGGCTGTAACCGGATTAATTGCCGGTATATTAGTGCTGTCAGGTGAAAAAACTACCCGCCGTGCTCTGGAGGAAATAAATTAGTTGCTGATTAATTTCAAGGAGGGCCAATGATATGAAACTAAAAGATAAAGTAACCATTATAACGGGCGGATCTTCAGGTATTGGGCATGCTCTTTCCCTGGGATTTGCAAAAGAAGGGGCAAAAATAGTTGTTGCAGCATTACATGAGGAAGGATGCATAGAAGTTGTAAATGAGATAAAGGAATCGGGTGGAGAAGCAATACCATTTTGTCTCGATGTTTCGGATCTCAAAAAACAGGAAGAACTTCTTGAAGCAACGTTAAATGCATTTGGCAAAATGGATATTCTTATAAATGATGCCGCTTACTCAAGAAGAGAAAAAGTATTGGAAGTAACACCCGAAAGCTGGGACAGGCAGATGGATGTAAGCCTTAAGGCATTATTTTTTCTTTCCCAGTCTTTTGCCAAACAGATAATTAAACAAAAAAGTCATGGACGGATAATAAATATAGGTTCAGTAGCAGGTGTTATGGATTTTCATCCTGTATCTATTGCTTATCATGCTGCCAAAGCAGGGACAATACATGTAACAAGGGTCATGGGTGCTGACCTCGCAAAATACAATATTACCGTAAACTGTATATCACCTGGGTCAACGGTAAGTCCAATGTCCAAATCACAGAGCAAAAAATACTATGACTATATGACACAAGGTATCCCTGAACACAGAATGGCAGAACCCCAGGAAATGGTACCTCCCGCAATAATGTTTGCCTCCGATGAAGCGGAATATATAACCGGGCAGACACTTTTTGTTGAAGGTGGAGCATTGGCTGTATACCTCGGAAGGGAAGAGCCTGATTTTGAAACTTAAGTATTAATCGATATGAAGTAGAAGGTCTGATCTTAGTTTGTGATTATCAAGATAAGGGACATAGTGGTCATAGAAAATTGATTTTTTTAGCTCCCATCCATGATGATCCAGGTGCCTGATGGTTTCATCACGTGCTTCGGCCCTTTGCATTGCTGTTTCTATCGATACATCGAGAAAAATTTTAAGGTCAATAAACCCATCTAATTCTTCATCACAGGAAAACAGCCCTTCAAGTATAAGATAATCGAGCTCAGTTGCATCCACATGAAAAGTATCGTCAAATTCACCATTAGCCAGGTCATATAAACCCGTAATTGTAAAACTTTCCATTTTTTTTACAGATGCCAGTGTATTTCTGATCTTAAAGAGATCATACCAGTTTCGCAGATCTATTTGATCATATTCAAGTTTGCTCACCCAATCATGCCTCCCTACTGTTACAAAAAGGTCAGTTGTAATAATAAGGCTTTTTCCGCCGATTTCTTTTAATAGATGTTCTGCCTGGTAACTCTTTCCGCTGCCTATTACACCTTCAAGGGCAATTGTATAGGGATGTTTTTTTTCTTTATGTTTAATTTCTTTGACTAATTCTGTAAATTTCATAAATGTTAATTTTTCCGGTAATAATTTATGAAAAATATACTAAATTATTTTTTAATAATCACAAATGAATAACAAAGAAAATAAAAACGGATTTTTATCATTATTTTTGAATATAAGACTCAGCAAGTTCTCTTATCTTCTGATCTCACTTGTTTTACTATTAATAATCTATCCCGTGTTTGAGGGCGACCAAAGCAGATTGGAACTTTTCTTTCTGATTGTTGTGATAATTCAGATTGCCGGTATTTATGCAATAAGTTACACCCGGACGGATTTTATAATAGGCACTGTTCTTGGATTGCTGTGGTTGATTTTTTCACTGGCATTCTGGTTTTTTCCGATGAAGATTGATTTTATTTTGAGTATTTTCTTCGGCGTTCTTTTTTTAATATTTACAACTCTAATTATTCTCTATCATGTACTTCAGGGACAAAAGGTTACAGTTGATACGCTGTTTGGGGCAATATGTGTTTTTATCCTGATAGGTATTATTTGGAGCGGGATATACTTCCTGATTAATACCATTTCACCGGGATCTTTTCTTGTCTCGGAGGCATATAATTATGAAAACAGTACAATAAAATGGTCTGCACTTCTTTTTTACAGCTATTCAACTTATACACCGTTGAGTAACTCAGCCATTTACCCTGCAACATCTTACGCAGAGTCGGCAGCTGCTTTTGAAGCAATATTCGGGCATCTATATGTTGTAATGCTTGTTGCCAGGCTTGTAGGGCTTTATATAGTAAAGTATAGTGACCAGGGCCAGAAATAGTGCAAAAATTAGATTTCGGATTCTTTAGGTGTCCTGGAGTTGTTGGCCCCAACCTTGCTTCCCCATTCTAAAAGTTCTTTACTGCAGTCATCACGGTCTATTGAAATTTCAATAAAACAAAGACCTTTATGTTTTAAGGATTTCTTGATCGCATCACGGAGTTCACCCTCTGTGTCTACTTTAAAAGATATCCCGTTACCATCCTCGGCATTAAACACATCAATAAGTTCACTGTACTTCCAGTTTTTTATATTGTTGTAAATCCCATCATGTATTTCCACTTCAATTGTATAGCCTCTGTTATTAATCAGAAAAATTATTGGATTAAGCTTGTAACGAATCATCGTAGAAATTTCCTGGGCGGTAAGTTGAAAAGAGCCGTCCCCCACAAATGTCATAACCCTTCTATTTTGTTCAGTACCCAAAGAATAGCCCAGGGTGGCTCCTACGGACCAGCCTATTGAACCGTACTGCATCTGTATTTCAAATTTAGCACCATCAGGTAATTTGAGTTTTATGCCGTTAAACCAGGAGTCACCTGTCTCTACTAAAACGGCTGTTTTGGCATTAATATAGCTTTGAATTATTCCGAACATCCTTTTTGTTGTCAGGATTTGTTTTGGCTTTACCGGTGGTTCCTTGGCAATTTCTTCTTTTATTCTATTAAAGGCCTTAACATTAGTATTGTTGGATTTAATTTTTTTCGAAAGTTCAGCAAGAAACTCGGAAAGATGAACACTGTTATAAGTCCTGTCCGAAAATTTTACATACTCTGGCCCTGCATTTATAAGTTTGTCGCGGTTAATTAGTGTGGTATAACCCGTTGTTGTATAATCGGTAAAAGTAGGGCCGGCAAAAAGATAGGCATGCGATGATTCAACTATCTCGCTTACACCGGGGCTGCTCACCTGTCCCCAATATGTACCGAGGTAGTTTTTATGCCCTTCCGGAAACATACCTTTTGCATTTGGCATTGTTGCTACCGCGTAATTACTTTTATCGGCAAGTTTCTTAAATGCGTCTATGGCACCAGACGGCCTTAATTTAACACCAGCAATAAGTACGGGTTTTTGAACCGAATTTAGTATCTTGGCAGCGTGTGCTACGGAATCCCTCAGATTACTTTTATCACTTAGGATATCTTCTTTGAAATTAAAGTTTTGGGGCTTATGAATATGGAGACCTGCTATATTACATGGAATTTCAATGTAAACGGGTTTACGGGTCATTAAGCATTGCTTGATTGCGACATCAATCTGAATCGGTGCTACTTTTTTATGTTTTACGACTACGGATTCACTGGTAACATGGGAAAATATGTCTTTCTGGTAACCATACCTGACTTCACCAAGTGTATGGTGAAGGAGCTGGTTTTCAGGTTCGGAGTTGGTATTTGGGCCGCCTGAAATAATAATTACCGGAAGGTCCTCGGAATAGGAACCGGCAACTGCATTGAGGGCACTTAATGCACCAACAGAAAAAGTTGTTACTACAACACCAATACCATTTGCCCTTGCATACCCGTCAGCAGCGTAACCGGCATTGAGTTCGTTGCAGCATCCTATGAGTTGTAAATTTTTATTTTTTATAAACTCGTCAAGTAAAATTAGATTATAATCACCGGGAACTGTGAAATAGTGTTTTACTCCAATTTCCTGAAGCCGTTGAGCAAGGTATCCCCCAATACTTATTGTTTCACCCATAACATTTAATCCTCCGGAAATAATACATTATCAAGTAAATTTAAATGATTTACATGTTTAGTAAAAATTTTTTTTGTAACAATAACTCGGGTTATTATATATTAATGAATAATTTCTCCATTTCTGTTGTGCTTCCGGCTTATAACGAAGAAGAAAATATAAAAAATACGTTATAAGAATGTATTGATTTTCTTGATAAACGATTTGAGGATTATGAAATTATTGCGGTTAATGACGGCTCTTCTGATCGGATGGATGATAAGCTGGATCTGAATTTTTACTAATTTATTGATATTCTAAAACTTAAAATCACCTTTAGTATATAGTGAAGGATTTTGCATCCACCTAAGCTCCCCGCCACCGGGACGCAACTTAGACCATTTATCAAAAATAAAATCAATCCTTGCCATAGTTGCGGTCTTAAAAGTTATCTCTCCGCCTCCTATCATATGAGACACTAGCATTGAGCATTTAGGTTCATGCCCTACAAGCATTACGGATGAGTATTTGTCGGATAAATTTTTTATAAGTTTAAATATTTCTTCGTATGATCCAGAATAAAGTATTTCATTTTCAGTTACTTCGCAGTTCCATTTTCCTTCCTCTTTTGAAATCTCCAGTGTCTGTTTGGCACGGGTTGCTGTTGAAGTTATAACAAGTTCCGGGACCTGGCCGGAAAGTCTAAGCATCCTGCCCATGGTTTTAGCGCTTTCAATTCCCCTTTGTGCAAGCGGTCGGTCATGGTCAGAGCCGTAAGCTGCGGCCCAATCCGATTTGCCATGACGGTATATGAAAATTCGTTTACTCATATTAAACTATAAATGATAATGTAATTTCAAATTTATTAACAAAA
>JAUXJP010000194.1 GCA_030624695.1 Candidatus Dadabacteria bacterium
GGATGAGGACAAAATAATATTAGAAAGCCTGCTTAGCATAAAAAGGGCAGGTGCAGATATGATAATTACCTATTTTGCTCCAAGGGCCGCGGAACTACTAAAAAAGCAGTACCAGGCAAAATATTCCGTGTAATGTCATTCCGAATACCCAATCAAGTTGAGCACAAGCTTGTTTAGGAACCTCTAAATTTTCTGAGTTTTCTGCTTTTTTATTAGATCCTGAAACGAGCCTGTACTGAGTTTGTCGAAGTGTTCAGGATGGCAACAGTTATTAACTTTTATTTAAATTCTTATTTTTTTCCTTATTTTCTCTTTACAATAATACATATTTTGATAAACTGTTGTCTTTACAATTTTATATAAGGTACAAAACTATGAAAAAAGAAATTCATCCGGATTATAACTATGTTGTTTTTAAAGACGCTTCTTCGGATTTTGCAATATTAACAAGATCAACAAAGTCCTCTGAAGATAAGATCAAATGGGAAGATGGTAAAGAATACCCTCTGATAACCGTAGAAATCTCGAGTGGGTCCCACTCACTATATACTGGAAGGGATAAGTCCTACGAAAAAGAAGGGCGTGTTGAACGTTTCAGAAAAAAATACAGCACAAAGAAAAAAGAAGAAAAAACAACTGAAGATACAGAATAATAAAAAAGGCATCCAACTGGATGCCTTTTTTATTTATTTTAAATTGATTCTGTTAAATATTTTACTACATCTTCCTGGATGGATTCATCAACCAGTTCTCTCCACTCATTATTGCTTTCGGAAATTGCATCTCTAATTCTTGTAGCTGAAATGAAACCGATATTTTCCGGTGGGAAATATTCATTCATTTCATAACCAACACCTCTTCCCCAGTTAACAGATTCTATATCAGGAATAATCATAACAACTACATCGTCGCCTTTACTCTTGTGATATTTTTCTATCATGTCTACAGTCTGTTCCGTTGTGAATGGATTCTTCGGATCAGGTGGAATGTCTCTAACCATAATTAAGCATGGTACACCATTATCCAGCTTCTGTTGTACAAGATTGATATGCCCAAAATGATATGGCTGGTATCTTCCGATAAAAATAGCCCTTTTACTTAAGGCTGGCTCAATACCAGGGTGACCATGTTTTTTTACTTCCCATGTGCCCATTTAAATCTCCTTTGAAAAATTTAATGTAATTATGTTTGAAAAATCAGGAACTTGATTATACATACAGTATTCAATTTTTCAATTGTTATATTGACGGAAGAACATGAGTTTTTTCTTTACGTTCAAAAAGATTAATAAATTCACCGAAGGTTTTATCGCTAAGGTTCATAAGATCATTGATATAAGAAGGAGTTTCAGTCCGGATTTGATCAGGGTCAATAATTCCCTCCAGCTCTTCAAGTTCTTTCTTATTAGTCGGTGCAACAAGCCACCTTTGGATCATAGCCTCGTCTACTTCAAGGTGAAACTGCAATCCATAGATTTTATTTCCGTACCTGAACGCCTGGTTTCCGCACTTTTCGGAAGTAGCAAGATGAACTGCGCCCTTAGGAATTTCAAATGTATCCCCGTGCCACTGAAACAGTTTTTCAACTTTATTAAATTTGGAAAAAAGCGGATCAGCCCGCCCTTCATCAGTAGCCATCACATCATACCAACCAATTTCCTTACATTCGTTCTTAGTTATCTCAGCACCAAGGGCCTTGGCCAGAAGCTGTGAACCTAGGCATATTCCAAGTATCGGGATATCCAGTGTTATGGCTTTTTTTATAGCTTCCAGTTCAGGAATTAAATACGGATATTCATCAACCTGGTCTACGTTCATTTGGCCACCAAGTACTATTAATCCATCGTAGTTCCTTAGCTCAGGAATATCGTAATTAGACCTGCCAAAATTTACATACCTGATTCGGCATCCGGATTCCCTGATCAGGGGATCGAGTGTACCTAATATTTCATGAGCTACATGTTGAAAAACAAGGAGTTTTGGCATAATTAAGACCTATATTGAAAAATTAATAATACCTAAACAATTTCTTTTTTATAGATTATTTCCAATGACCTTTTACAGTATCTTTTAATAATGCATTCTTTAATCTTTTTAAAAATAAATTCCTGCTGATTTCCACGCATCCCAATTGTTTCATATGTTCTGTAGGTACCTGTGAATCAATAAAATCAAAATTATATTCCCTGCATTTTAATACCAGGTGATGAAATGCAACTTTTGAAGAATCTTTTTTACTATGGAACATGGACTCACCAAAAAAAGCTCCACCCAGGGAAACCCCGTAAAGCCCACCGACAAGTTCGTCGTTATAAAAGGTTTCAAAGGAATGTGCATAGCCAAGTTCATATAACCTTGTATAAGCTGCAATCATTTCCCCTGTAATCCATGTTCCCGACTGGTGCATCCTGCTGATTTCAGCACAAGACTTCATAACTTCTTCAAATTTTGTGTCAATTCTGACTTCATATTTTTCAGAATTAATAACTTTTCTAAGAGTTCTTCCGGGTTTATAGTCTTCTAGTTCAAATATTAATCTGGGATTTGGTGAAAACCAGAGAATAGGGTCATCTTCAGAATACCAGGGAAATATTCCTGATTTATATGCCAGGAGGAGTCTTTCGGGTTTCAGGTCTCCACCAATTCCAAGAAGTCCCGTTTCCTCAGCATCATTTGGGTCAGGAAATATAATTTTTTCACCAAGCATATATACAGGCATAAACTGAAATAATACCTCTCCGGTTCTGTATCACCAATAATTCTGAAGTATAGAAACCAAAGCTGTCATGCTGAATACCCAATCAAGTTGAGCTCAGGCTTGTTTCAGCATCTGTTCATAATTAGAATATAGATTCCGAAATGAATTCGGAATGACATTAAGATGTGGTCATCCTGAAACTTTAACTATTGTTTCTAACGTTACAGTGAGTAATCCTTAATTTAATAATAGTTTTTTAATTATCAGTATGCCCCAAATCCATTTCAGGGGCTATTTCATCTCTGACTAACTGTTTTAATTTTTTTATTTCCGGGAAGCCTTCCATATCTTTTCTTGACCAGATTAATTTATCATTTACATAAATCTCGAATACACCGCCAGAGGAGGGAACCAATTTAAGTTCATTAATCACTTGAGAAAAGGTGTTTAACAGTTCCTGCACCATCCATGTAGTCCTTGGAAGCCATCCGCATTGGGTACAATAAAGGATTTTTATACTGTTCATGAATATTATTCTATTTTAAAAAC
>JAUXJP010000030.1 GCA_030624695.1 Candidatus Dadabacteria bacterium
AGATTCTTGATGATAACACTATTAATATCACAGCAACTACAGTTAGGGTACCTGTATTCAGGGCACACTCCGTTTCAGTAAACATAGAAACTGAAAATAAGATAACAGCATCTGAAGCCAGAATGGCTTTTGAAAATTTTCCCGGCGTAAAGGTTATGGATGACCCCAAAAATGCTGTTTACCCAATGCCGCTCAATGCTGCAGGCAAAGATGACTGCATAGTTGGTCGTATCAGGGAAGATTTTACTATAGAGAACGGACTGAGTTTCTGGGTTGTAGGTGACCAGCTGCGTAAAGGTGCTGCTCTAAATGCAGTACAGATAGCAGAACTCTTAATCAAGATTAATGGCCAGAATAAAAACAGTATTTAAGAATATTTACTTCAGTTTATTTGACCCTTCCGGTAAGGACTTATTATCTCTTCCTGAAAGAATTAAGAATGATTTGTCATTGAGCCTGTCAGGAGATGAAAAAATAGTTATCTCCATGAAAACAGAGAGGGTAATTTACAGGGCAGGTTCATCAAAGGACAGTAACACCTTCTATAAGGCATTTGCCGTACTTACAAGCAAAAGAGTAATACTGGCAAAAAATTCCACCAGCCTGAAAATCTTCAGAGACTTCCAGCTAAGCCAGGTTAACAGCCTTCTTTACGAAGAAGTTGCCAGTAAACCGACAATACATGTAGACATAGCAAATTCAAAATATGTCCTTAGCCTGCCTCCCGGTTCATTTACAGAGGCAAAAACTTTTTTTGATACTTTCAACTCTTTCCTTGAACCCGGGAAGCGGGAAAATAATTTTTGCAGTAAGTGTGGAAACAAAATCCATACGGATAGTGTATATTGTTCTCATTGCGGAAAAAAAATTTAGAAACAGGAAGCAAAAATGATTAGCGGATCTTTAGTAGCAATAATTACTCCCTTTAAGAAAAATAAAATAGACTACGATACATTAACCAAACTGATTGAGTTTCAGATTGCCGGTGGCACACACGGGATAGTACCTTGCGGAACGACTGGGGAATCCCCCACACTTTCTCATGATGAACATAGAGATGTTATAAAGCATACAATTGAGATTGTAGACAAAAGAGTCCCTGTGATTGCCGGTACGGGTTCGAATAGCACGGAAGAAGCAATAAACCTGACCATGTATGCAGAGCAGGCAGGAGCAGATGCGGCACTTGTAATAGTCCCTTATTATAACAAGCCAACCCAGGAGGGTATGTTTCAGCACTTTAAAGCCGTTGCTTCCAACACTGGCATACCAATAATATTATATAATGTCCCCGGGAGAACCAGTGCAAACATGTTACCTGAAACTGTTTCCCGCCTCAGAAGTAAATGCAACAATATCATTGGTATAAAAGAAGCAAGCGGATCACTTACACAGGCAAGCGAAATACTTAGCCAATGCGGAAAAGACTTTCTTCTCCTTTCAGGTGAAGATGCATTAAATTTTCCTTTACTTGCAATCGGGGCAAGTGGTTTTATCACGGTAACGGCTAATATAGTTCCAAATGATGTTGCCGGCCTATATAACAATTTTGTTGCCTGTGACTATAATGCGTGTAGAGACCTTCACTACAAACTACTTCCACTTAACGAAGCACTCTTCCTTGAAACAAACCCTGTCCCTGTTAAAAGGGCACTTGCATTAATGAACATGATTGAAATGGGCTGCAGGCTACCACTTTGTGAAATGTCAAAGAGCCACCTCGACAAACTTAAATCTGTATTAAAAAATTATGGTTTGACAGAATAAATTGTCCATACTTACACTTGAATTTGAAAATCAGCTTTGGGATATTGGACAAATACCAGCAGGTGTTGATGAAGCAGGCAGGGGCCCGCTTGCAGGACCCGTTGTTGCGGCTTCTGTAATTCTTTCAAAAGAAAACCCGATTGACGGGCTTAATGACTCAAAAGCACTCACACCACAAAAAAGATCGCTACTTTACGATATAATTTCAGAAAAATCAGTTTCATTTGCAGTTGGTATTATCGAAAATGATGTAATAGATCAAATAAATATTCTACAATCCACCATTAAAGCTATGGAAAGTTCAATCCTCGGATTAACAGTTAAACCCGACCTCGTTTACATTGATGGGAACCGCCCAACAACTCTTGAAATCAGGCAGCAAACAATTGTAAAGGGTGACACAAAGTGTCAGTCCATCGCAGCTGCCTCGATAATTGCCAAGGTGACAAGGGACAGAATTATGGAAAAATTACATGAGATATACCCACAGTACGGATTTCTAAAACATAAGGGTTATCCAACAAAGGCACATTATGAGGCTATAAAAATGTATGGCCCAAGCCCTGTTCACCGGCTATCATTTAAGGGTGTTATAATAAATTAACAAAAATTTTAAATTTATTTTATATATTCTAAAAAATGATAGTATAATAGTGCAAGTGAGAAGTAAAAATTGAGGGTTGGATCAGAATATGCAAGAAAAAGCGATTGATATTAAGCTCCCCGACAAAATTTATTTCAGAATCGGGGAAGTTAGTGAGTACACTGGCATAAAACCATATGTATTGCGTTATTGGGAAAGTGAGTTTGGTGAAATCGAACCGATCAGAAGGAAATCCCAGCGTCTTTATGACCGTGATACCATCTATACCATCATTAAGATAAAAAACATGCTGTATGAGCAAAACTATACAATTGCCGGAGCAAAGAAAAAATTAAAAGAAGAGTTTACTTCAACTGACAGTAAAAGTGATGATCAGCATTTAATTGAAGAACTCTTAACTGAACTAAAAAGTTTAAAAGATTTACTTGGTTAATCACCTCTTTCATTTCTTTCCAGTTTATATAAAATTTGTTAATCTATCAGTCCAGTCGGGGTGTAGCGCAGCCTGGTAGCGCACTGGTCTGGGGGACCAGTGGTCATCGGTTCAAATCCGGTCACCCCGACCACCAAATTAATTATGAGAATACTTGTTTCTAATGACGATGGAATAAACTCTGAAGGCCTGCATTTGCTTGCAGGTGCATTGAATGAACTTGCATGTGAAGTGTTTATTGTTGCACCTGACAGAGACCAGAGTGCAGCGAGTCATTCATTGAGTCTTCACAGGCCCTTAAGGGCAGAAAAAATAAATTCACATACTTATGCTGTCGATGGTACTCCCACAGACTGTATCAACCTGGCCGTAAATGGACTCCTAAAAGACAAAAAACCTGACCTGGTAGTATCCGGAATAAATATGGCAGCCAATATGGGAGATGATATTACCTATTCAGGTACAGTGAGTGCAGCTATGGAAGCAACACTTTTAAAAATTCCATCCATTGCAGTATCCATTGACGGAAAACTGAATTATAAATTTGATACTGCTACACATTATTCAATAATATTAGCAAAATATGTTCTTGAACACGGCATCCCTGAAGATACTCTATTAAATTTAAATGTCCCTAACCTTGAACTTGAAAAGGTTAAGGGAATAAAAGTTACAAAACAGGGTAAACGCCTTTACGAAGATCCTATTGTAGAAAAAGTTGACCCCAGGGGAAAAGAGTACTACTGGATCGGTGGTAATGAACTTGGGTTTGTTGATATTAAAGACTCCGATATTTTGGCAATAAATGATGGTTATGTCTCCGTTACACCTATAAAACTTGATCTTACAGATCATGACTATATTGAAAAACTAAATAGTGATCTCGAAGGTCTCTGATAGTGTTAAAAGCTTTATATAACAAGCTGCTAAAATGGGCTGAACACAAATACAGTATTTATATTCTTGCCCTTATTTCTTTTACAGAAGCATCCTTTTTCCCTATACCACCTGACCCTATTCTCCTTACCATGTGTCTCGGCAGCCCGAAAAGATCATTATGGTATGCATTTATATGTTCAGTATTTTCGGTTTTAGGAGCAATACTTGGATACTATATTGGTTTATATCTGTGGAGTACTGTCCACGGGTTTTTCTTCTTATATATCTTTAGTGAATCATCCTTTAATTACGTAGGTGAACTATACAATCAGAACTCATTTCTTGCAGTACTTACCGCTGCTTTTACACCAATACCTTTTAAGGTTTTTACAATAGCCGGGGGTGTATTTAGAATATCTTTATTTGATTTAATTCTTGCTTCCGCTATCGGAAGATCTGCCAGATTTTTTATAGAAGGCGGCCTTTTTTACTTTTTCGGCCCAAATATAAAAGTTTTTATTGAAAAATATTTCAACTTATTAACAATAATAATTACAATATTGATAATTGCGGTAGTTGTATTTTACAAGATACTTTAATTGTATTACGTAAATATCCGTATTTAATTGTAAATCCAATTACACCTGAATCTATTTTAAATAATAGAAATCCAATAAATTTAATATATATTATAGTGAAGTGACTGAAACTTATTACAAAAAAAGAAAAAGAAGAAGAAATGATATATTATATGCATTTCTTTTTGCAATTATCCTTCACCTGATTTTTTTCCTGCTAATCTTTTTTAATCCGGATCTTTTAAATCTTCAGTCTAAGAAGCCGCCGCCCAAAGAGGAAAAAGACTATATTGAAATTACCGAGTACATTGACAAGGAAACTGAACCCCCCGAAAAATCAAAGCTGCTCTCTGAAAAAT
This sequence comes from Candidatus Dadabacteria bacterium, assembly GCA_030624695.1. GTDB lineage: Bacteria > Desulfobacterota_D > UBA1144 > Nemesobacterales > JAJCZQ01 > JAJCZQ01. The sequence continues at coordinate 4,621 of JAUXJP010000030.1, forward strand.
CTCACAAGGCCGTTAAAGAATCCGCACCTGATAAAACTACACGTCTGACAAAACCGCCGAGCCCAAAACCAAGTCCTGCTAAGAAACCGGCAAAACCCAAAGAACATAAGAAGATAGCAAAAAAAGAACCTGAAAAGAAAAAACCGGTTAAAGAAAAAATTAAAACAAACAATGAAGTTCTCAGAGACCATAAGCTGGCAAAACTTCCAAAACAAAAATGGTTGAGAGATAAAATAAAACCTGATAAAGACCTGAACGAAATCGGGAGGGAACTTGTTAAAAGTAACCCTGCCGAATTTCCATCACCTTTTAGTTCCACACAACCTTCTAAAGTTGGGGCAAGGAACGTTCCAAGAACTGAGGATACAGTTGATCTGAATACCACTGAGTTTAAATACTACTCTTACTTTCTTGGTTTAAAGAGACAAATTGAAGGGGTTTGGCACTATCCTACGGATGCTGCTCAAAGAGGAGAACACGGGAACCTTAACCTCATATTTACTATAAAAAGTAACGGTGATCTGGATGGGATACAAATTGTAAGTTCAACTGGATTCCGGGCCCTCGATGGTGAAGCCCTGCGGGCAATAAAGGTAGCAGCGCCATTTCATCCTTTTCCAAAAAGCTGGCAGGGACTGGAAAAATTAAATGTTAAGGCTACATTTGAATATACCTACAGAAACTTTCTTAGATAAAAGGAATCAGATTATCTTTACCTGGTTTAATACTTTTTTGCTTTTGGTTACTTCCCCAATTAAGAATGCTTTCTGCTTGAGTGTGTCAAGCCGTTTTAAAACCCTCTGCTTTTGATTGTCTGGTGTAATAAGTACAAGCCCTATGCCGCAGTTAAATGTTCTGTGCATTTCTTCCTCATCAATATTTCCGATTTCCTGTATAAGGTTCATTATCCTGGGCTTTTTCCAGCTTTTAGAGTCGATTATGACCTTGTATCCGTTCGGCAATACCCTTGGAATATTTTCAAGGAGTCCGCCTCCGGTAATGTGGGCAATTGCTTTAATATCGAACTTCGAAATAAGATCCATGACACTATTTACATAGATTTTAGTAGGTTCAAGAAGTTCCCTGAACAGAGGCCTTCTGAATCCTTGCGGTTTTGAATCCTGTTTTAATTTTGCTTTCTTAAATAAGACATTTCTTGCGAGAGAATATCCATTGGAATGAAGTCCGGATGAGGCAAGTCCTATAAGTGCATCACCAGATTTCACTTTCTTACCATTAATAAATTTTGTTTTTTCTACAATCCCTACAGCAAATCCCGCCAGGTCAAAATCGTTTTTTCTGTAAAAACCTGGCATCTCTGCAGTCTCTCCGCCAATGAGAACACACCCTGCCTCCCTGCAGCCTTTAACTATTCCTTTTACTACATCCATATGTTTTTCAGGAATAAGTTTTGAAGTGGCAAGGTAATCAAGAAAAAAAAGTGGTTTTGCACCACATGTTACAAGGTCATTTACCGACATGGCGACAAGGTCTATACCTACGGTATCAAGGACATCTGAATCAATGGCAAGTTTTAGCTTTGTACCAACACCATCCGTTGCAGAAATAAGGAGTGGGTTCTTGTAGCCTCGCGGCAAAGAAAACGCGCCTGAAAATCCGCCCAGGCCTGTATTGGAATATTTATTCCTGGTGGAATCCACAAGAGGTTTTATAAGTTTGACAAAATGATTTCCGGCGTCGATATTAACGCCGGAACTTTTATATGTTGTTTTACCCACTATGCTTTATTGAAAGAAAATAAATTTAATTACTCAACAACTTTGGCTGAATTGATAACAATTGGTTCCTGCGGAACATCCCTGAATTGACCATCTGTCCCGGTCTGGACTGCTGCAATCTTATCTACAACATCCATTCCATCAATTACTTCACCAAACACAGCATAACCAAAATCCCTTTCACCGTTATCAAGGAACTTATTGTCATTAACGTTAATGAAAAACTGCGAAGTAGCACTGTCCACTTCTGAAGTCCTTGCCATTGAAAGAGTCCCGCGGCTGTTGCGAAGGCCGTTATTTGCTTCGTTCTTAATCGGGGCTTTCGGTGTCTTCTGTTTCATATCTGGAGTAAATCCACCTGTCTGAATCATAAAATTTGGTATTACCCTATGGAAAACAACTCCATTGTAAAATCCGTCATTTACATAACCTATAAAATTTTCTACAGTGATTGGAGCTTCTGCCCTGTTTAGCTTTACTTTTATATCACCCTGGTTTGTTGAGAATAGTACCACTGGATTGTCTCCTTTACCTTGATTTGATGCTCCTTTCTTTGATGTATCACAAGCTGTAAACATAATGGGTAATGCAATAAAACCAAGTACTGCAAAAACTGTAATATTATGATTTAACCAATTATACATATTATGAAATTCTCCTTATTTTACTTAAATTAAGCATATAGTGTATCATAATCGAGTATTTTAAAAATTATTATTTTAAAGGATTTATGTGATGAGCAAAGTTGAATTTGGTGTTATGCTGAGACAGCAAAAAATTGAATTTCCCGAGATTAAAGATGCGGCGCAGTTGTGTGATAGACTTGGTTATGATTCAGTCTGGTTCTACGACCATGTACTTGGCCAGGGTATTATCGGGATAGATATACTTGAACCATGGACACTCATGTCCGCACTCTCAACAGTTACAGAAAATATTAAACTGGGGACAATGGTCCTATGTAACGGATTCAGGCACCCTCCCCTGCTTGCAAAAATGGCCGCAACACTCGACTATATAAGCAGCGGAAGGTTAGAACTTGCATTAGGAGCAGGATGGTTTGAGCAGGAATTTACTACATATGGTTATGATTACCCTGATACCGTAACAAGAATCGAACAGCTGGAAGAATCGGCAAAAATTATTAAATCCATGTGGACAGAGGAAGAATCCACTTTTCATGGAAAACACTTTCATATTGAAGGTGCAATATGCAACCCTAAACCCGTGCAAAAACCATTTCTTCCACTAACAATTGGCGGCTCGGGAGAGAGACATCTACTTAGAGTTGTTGCAGAAATTGCAGATGTGTGGAACTGCCCCGCATCAAGTGCAATTGATTTTGATAAGAAATATGAAGCTTTAAAAAATCACTGCGTAAAATCAGGAAGGGATATTAAGGATATAACTATTTCCCAACAGACAGTCTGCGTAATTTTAAATAATGAAGATGAGCTTGAAGAAAAACTTGAAAAGGGCCAGAGAAGATACGGTTTTTTTGGTGACGTTGGAAAACTTGGTATTGTTGGTACACCGGAGCAGTGTATAGAGAAAATAAAAGCAGATGTAGAAAAAGGCATATCAAAATATACAATCTTCTTTTCGGATGTAATGAAAAAGGAAACACTTGAGTTATTTGCTAATGAAGTGATACCTGAGTTCAGGTAAAAGAAACTTTTTGATATAAAACCGGCATTACAAAATTTGCGTAAATAAAATTATTTATTTTAAAAACGGCCTGCAATGAAAAGCGTTAAGAAAAGATGAATTAAAATTGTTAAGAAACGTAAAGGGGTTGCGGTGGGATTTTACGTTTTAGATTTTAATTTGTTTTTTTAGTGTATGAATTGCCAGCCTTGATCTTTCTTTTGCTTCGTTTTCTTTATATCAAGATAAAGAAAATGAAGATTTACTAATTTACAATTTTTTTATTACTCTTTGTTCTTTGTCTAGATACAAAGAACCAAAAATCACGGCTGCATAAAATTTTCTAAAAATTAATCATTTCAGCTAAAAAATTTCATCCCACCCCATCACAGATATTTTTCTTAACGCTGAAATAAATAATTTTATTTACGCAAATTTTATAATGCCGAACGA